>JANOTP010000182.1:0-27438 GCA_031416415.1 Cytophagales bacterium
CTGCGACAATCTGCTAGCGCAAGTCTCCAGACTTGTGCCTATTATTTTGTAGCCCTCTGGGCGGATTATTCGAAGCCAAAAATACATTATTCGCTAACTGATATTCGTTAGTTTAACAATCCTTAATGGATTCAATCTATAAAGATTATTTTCTTTATTAAACTCAATCCTACTGCTACTGAACTAAACCCCTCTGCTGGCGCAAGTCTCCAGACTTGCGCCTATTATTTTGTAGCCCTCTGGGCGGATTATTCGAAGCCAAAATACATTATTCAGTATCTGATATTTGTTAGTTTAACAATGCTTAATGGATTCAATCTATAAAGATTATTTTCTCAATCCTACTGCTACTGAACTAAAGACTCCAATAGAATTCATTTTCATTATTAGTTTAGTCCTGCGGATAATCCGCCCAGAGGGCTATAGTATAGTAGGCACAAGTCTGGAGACTTGCGCCAGCGAGGTATTGAAAGTGAAATTCATTCCTTATTCCAAGGAAGCTACCAACGAAGAAAAGGCAGTGATTGCCAAAATGAGCGACAAGAGTTATGCTTTTGTGGAAAAATCCTTGGAGGGCAGTATCCACCATCCTATGTTGGTGCCAAGTTTTGTAGACATGGAAGAATACCAAGAACAAGTAACGCACATGGAACAACTGCGCACGATAGAAGCCCATATACGCGAACTCAACAAAGCAGCGCACGATACCTTAATGCTCGTGAGCAGTGAAGTATACCAAACGAGTTTGATTTTTTACAACAACGTTAAGTCTGCCGCCAAAAACAATATCCCAGGGGCACAGAGTATTTATGAGGAACTAAAAGGGAGGTTTGAAAGCCAAGGACAACGTGGTCCAAAAAAAGAGGATAGTAAAGTAGAATAATATAAAAACAAATTCGTTTTTAGTCACCTCATTCTAAATAAGAATAGTTGAAGCGTTGCCATGAAAGAGGCAACGCTTCTTTTTTTTGCCCTCAGTGGTTGATTTGATAACCTGAGCTCCAAAAACGACAACTCGTGTTGTCGAAAATATAACACGAGTTGTCGTTTTGATCACTTCAGTTATCGTTGGAGTAACATGAGTGATCTAATCGATGACTCATGTTGTCGTTTTGATAACTCATGTTGTCGTTTTTGATGACTCGTGTTATCGTTTTGATGACTCGTGTTGTCGTTTTGATTACTCATGTTATCGTTTTGATGACTGGTATGGTCACTGAAGGCTACCACAAACCGATTTTGATTGAGCTATTTTAAATAATGCAACTTTTGTCTTCTCAGGATATATTTCCCTTGTCTAACCTGGAGACTCCGAGCGGGCAAAATTAGTAGTTAGTGTTTCATAGATAATGGTTATTTGTGTGGACACAAACAACGGCTGCGATGCTTAATATATATGTGCAAAGGAGAAAAAAGATAGAATGACTTTACTTTCTGAAAAAGTATTAGTATTATTGAGCGTATATTTTAAGGAATTTAGACCGAAAGAATATCTTTTTGAAGGTCAGCTAGGTGGGAATTATTCTTCAAGAAGTTTGCAAAATGTTTTTAAAGAGGCAGGTAGAAAGGCTAGAACTACCAAAAATACTACTGTATATTCAAGTGTTGCTTGGTCACAAAAATAGTAAAACGACAGAAATTTATACTCATATCACAACGAAGGTATGGAAAACGTAAAAAGCCCGTTAGACAGTTTAGATTTTTAAAAAGGTGTATATAGTAATAAAAAACAACTTGTTAAATGACAGAAAAGGATATACGCTACATGGCGTAAACCCTCCAAATATGGATATATTGCGCCATGAGTGGCGTATATACACTCGTTAGCGGTAATTATTAATAGACAACCAAATAAAAATGAGAAATAGATACAGCTTAACAATTGTTATGGGAGTTTTAACAGCAATAGCTGGAGTAATTCTTCTTGTTATTAGAGAAGACATAGCATACGGTCTTAATTTAGAAAGGCCAGTTACTATATCAATCACTGCTTCTATATTATTACTATATGGTATTGGATTTTTATTATATGCTTATTTGCAGTACAATAGACGTATTGAATTTCAAGTTTCAGACTTCTCAACTGGCAATCAATCTATCAGAGAAGAATTAGAGTTACTTAAATTGGAACTTCTTAAGTATAGAAATAAGGATGCCCACTCTACTGTTGACGAAGAGGAAATTAGCGGGCTTATTAAACGATTAATAAATCAAAACCTTGAAAGCGAACAATTCCTAAAATCTGTTGAAACGAAGTTTGGAAATCAAATAATTGAAGAACAAAAAATTAACAGAATAAATAGAGATTTTGAAAGTATAAACCAACGAATCGGTTTTGAAATAAGTAGGCTCTCGAAAAGTGCGAATATAAATTTAGTGTTTGGTAGTCTTTCGACAATGTTTGCGATTGGATTTCTAGGATATGAAGTAATCTATAACCCCGTGAAATTTACAGACCTTATTCCTTTGCTTTCCCATTACATCCCGAGAATTTCTATTGTTATTTTTGTTGAAGTGTTTGCTTTTTTCTTCTTGAAAATATACAAAACAAACTTATCTGACATAAAATATTTTCATAATGAAAAGACCAATATTGATTTAAAACTTATTGCAATTAAATCCGCTATCTCATCAAAAAATGAAACAATAATTCAATTGGCAATCGAAGAACTTGCGAAGACAGAAAGAAATTTTATTCTAAAAAAAGGAGAATCAACAATTGAAATTGAAAAAGAGAAAATGGACATCCGAAACAGTAAAAATATAATTGACGCATTGAAAGAAATAATAAAAACAAAATAACTACCGCTAACAGGCGTTTGGCAAAAAAGCGGATTCAGTGCTTAAATGAAGCTTTCTGCTTCGTATTAAGTTTAGTGTTGGCAGAAAGTTTAATGCTTCGAAAACCGCTTCTTCGCCAAGCACCAAAACGTTAGCTGTAATTATAAAAGACAACAATGAACATATAAATCATGGCAGACAAATACACTATTCGAGACTTCTTAGTTTACTTTCTTACGGGACTATTTCTTTTAGTAACACTAATGTATAAGTTTGATATCTCTTTGTTGGACTATTTCAGAATTACCAAAGTAGACATCAAGGACAACTCTGCTTTGACAGTTTTTTTATTAATTCCTGGACTTTACATCCTTGGACATATTATTCATGGCATTGACTTATTGACTTTTAAAAGTGGACGATATGTTTGGGACTTCAAAGAAAAGCACAATGCGAAGCTCAAAAAATGTAAAATGCTTTGGTTCTTTAATACTATCAATTTTGTAATCAATGGAAACAGAGTGACAGGTATTCTTAACGCAAGACCACAAAAAACTCATGACTTTTGGCAAAGAGCAAGTAAACTTCAGTATTTGGGAAAGTTCGACAAATCCGAATATTGGAACTTGATGAATGACTTGTTTAAGGGACTGACATTAATATCCTTGAGTTGGTCAATTTTCTACTGCTACGACCACGACAAATTAAACACAATTGTAAGTTCGATATTGGCAATTCTTTTTTGGTATCGTGCAAGACACATGGCGACAAATTTTGTATCAACAGTAAATAACACATGGGACGCAAAGTAAGAATAACTACCGCTAACAGCACATTTGCAATATTACAGACGACCGTTACATGGACAAGACAAAACTTGACAACATACTTGAAAAACATAAAGCGCAACCAGTTGGACACGGCTACATTGACATCATTGTTTCCCGAGACAACTACAAAGACTTTATTTCTGACCTTGTGACCAATGGCTATAAAATTGAAAGCGTAAGTTGGTGGGAATGGTGCGAGGAAAACAAAGAAAATGAGTATGGACTTGGCGGACCCAAAAGTGTTTTTTACAAAGGTTGGTTTTCTGAAATTCCTGTCAATGTTGACGACTTTAGTTTTTCGGCAGACACGGAAAAAGAAAGTATTATTAAGGAAGTTCTAAATAAAATTGACACAAAGACAATTTCATTTTCTGACGAGACAGTAATATTTAAAGAAAGTAACTGGCTGACTCCTGCAATTTGGTTAGACGTGCCTGATGATTGGAGAAATAAATACTGCGCCTAACACGGGTTTTGCGTCAGGTGGGCTGACGTGCAAACTTGAAGCTAAGTGCTTCTAATAAACATTAGTAATGATATGAAGATTTGTGCTCCGAAACCCGCCCGAACGCAAAGCCCGAAAACGTTGGCTGCTACCTTAACAAACATCTTGCATAATTTGACATTTTAACAAACACAAAAACTATCTTGACCTATGAGTATGATTGGCAACTTACTTCGAGTGACAAAAACTGAACTTGAAGAATATTTAAAAGACAGCTCTCTTTTAGAAAACAGAATTTACAATGACGACTCTGAAGCTGAAGACCCTAATTTGGTCGACATTGACAAATCTTGGGATGGAATAATTTTCTTACTAACTGGACAAAACTTTGACAATTCAAATCATCCATTGACAAAAGTTTTATTCAGCGGACAAATTATAGACGAAGAACAGGATTTAGGTTATGGTCCAGGGCAATATTTAACACCAGAACAAGTAAAAGAAGTAAACGAACAAATTTCAAAGATTTCAATCGAGGAATTAAGCAAAAAATATGACACCAAAAGAATGACTGAACTTGAAGTTTATCCAAACATTTGGGAAGATGAAGATGAGGTCAATTACTTGACGGAATATTTTCAAACAGTTCAAGAAGTGTATGCAGAAGCTGCCAAAAATGGTGAAGCAATAATTACGTTTATAAATTAGACAAGTAAAAAAGTCAGCAGCCAACATGGGATTTTATGCAAGTTGGGCTTGACAAACTAAGTTCAGCCAATTGCAGATCCGGTCTTCTGTTCCGGCTGAACAAACAATGTTGGGCATTAGTTTTACCTTCATCAAAATATTCCCAATCAGCAGCGGCTGGGGCAGACGGAATTCTAATACCCAACCTGCATAAAGCCCTGCACGGTGTACACCATTAAATAAAAAATGATATTCTTAATAGATATAATAAATTCCGAACACCAGGTTATTGTTTACGAAAACATTCCTGACTTGATACAGCGAGTGGAATGGCAAGATATTTTTGAAGGTAAATCTATTATTATTGATGAAAATGGTACTGAATACGAATGGGATTCTTTACAAAAAAGTCAAATCGAAAAAATCCATGATTACACACTCATTCCCACAAATCGAGTTTCGTCTTTAATAGGCTAATGCCTTAAAAGAATCAATACCAATGAGAATATTACCGAATTTAAATTTTAGACTATGAGTTGGGATATTGTATTATTTAATTCAACAGAGATTATTAAATCCATTGAGGAATTGAACGAAGAAAAACTCGAACCAATTAATTTTACTTCGATACTTGAAAGTTCATTTAATGAAGTTATTAAGGACGACAACCACCGAGAAATAAAAGGAAAAGACTTCTCGATTGACTTTTTCACCGATGATGAATTGGTAAGTAACAAAATATTGAGTTTGTATGGAGAAAACGGACTATTCGAATTGATTGAACTTGCAAAACAACATAGATGGCAAATTTTCGATACAGGGTTAGGAAGTATGATTAATTTAGAAAACCCAGAAAGTAATGGATATGAGAATCACAGAAACTATGTGGCTCAAGTGATTAAAAAATTAAAAGAATAAAAACGGTGTACTACACGCCGCTATAATCTATGGCCGCGTGTAGTTGAGGATACTTTTGTGCTTTTCACTATCTTTATCTCGGGCGGATAGTGAAGCGGTTTTAAAACGGCCACACAATATAGCCCAATCGTTGTGTACCATATAAAAATATATAAATGGGAATTGTAATGCCTATAGTCTTATTGATTTTAATTGTTGTTTTTTTGGGAATAATAGGCATGACCGTTTTAGTTTATCGTTTTCTAAAATCAAGAAAAATAAATAAAGCTTATAGATTCATTGCTTTCATTCCAGTATTCATTTTAGTTTATTATATATATACGGCATTTTACCCATTGGATGAATTTTACGAAGAAAATTTTACAGAGGTGACAAAACTGCCATTTCCAAAGACTGGGAAGATTATCGATAAAACAGCTTCTTATCCTGATCAATTCGGAGACTATGCATCATGCTCTATAATTGAATTAAACGAACAAGAATTTCAAAATTTATTAAATACATTACCAGCAAAAGGCTTTACAGAAAGTATAGAAATGATTGGGTCAAGTGAATTATATTACATTGAGAAAAGAATTGGCGAAAGACATTATATGCAAAAAGTAGAACGATTTCAAAATGACAAATATTTATTCATCGGCTTTTTAGACGATAAGAAAACTATTATTTGTTATAGAGCAAGTTCATGAAAAACGGCACACAACAGCGTATATAGCAAATATGGCACTTCAGTTATTTAGAAAATGAGTGACCCTAACAAACTTCGCCAAATCGTTGTATTTGGTTTTTAAAATGAATAAATTAAAGATAAATACAAAAATTTGGCTATGTGTACACTTGAAACTTTACTGATTTCTATTGCCCAATTTGCCATATACTAAACGTTAGCTGTGATTTTAAGACCGACACTGCAAACCGATACTAAGAAAATAATTGACAATAAAAAATAAAAAAATGACAGAATTTATATTGCCACATTTTGGACAAATCGACTTGGCTTCTTTGAAAAAATACTATGACGTGGACATAGAATTTAAAGAGAGCGAAATTCAAATTGACCTTAATTTTACTGACAAGACTGTTGACCATTAGACAATGGAAGTTGTTAGAAATTTTATTGAAAATATTGACAAGTTTGACAAACAAAACAAAATTAATATTGACACGGACTATAACGATGAAGAAGGCGAAACTGTAAAATCATATTTAGAACATCACTTAGAAGAAATAGACAAAAGCGAACTTTCCAATCTTATCGACTTTGATAATGAAAAAATCTAACCAGAAAAGCAATTACTTAACAATCTTAAATTAGTAAGGCTTGGACTATACCCTAACGATGAAGAGAATTTTGCAATATTTGACTACACAATTGGACGTGAATTGACAGATTACTTAGTTGTAATAAATCTTGATAAGGAAGGAAATTTTGACTACATGACAATGGAAAGTTAAACGGACAATGAGTAAAAAAAACACAGCTAACAGCAGATTTGCAATAGGCGGGGTTTCGTGCTCCGCAGACAGTTTTGTGGATACAGAAAGTTTAGTGCTCCGCATAAACATTTGTGCTAAAAAGCCGGCCCATTGCAAAACGTTAGGAGCAATATTATAATATGCAAAAAATTAAAAATTGGTTATTTTACTTTTCACTAACACTTATAAGTATTGGTTTTATTTTGGCTATTTTCAATTTGGATGAAAAAGGGCCATCTTTAGTTTTTGGCTTTTTAGGAGTCTTGATATTCTTTTTATTAAAATCCATAAAAGATATTGTTTATAAAAGAATTAACAACCTAATATTAGCGATACAGATTTCAATAATATTAATGTGTTTACACTTGTGAGTAAATATCAATATTATGGATTTTGGGAATACCCAACTATTATAATTATCCCTGTTTTTTTTGTAGTTACAACTTTATATTTATTCAAACAGAAGAAGAAGGATAGTAAGATATTATTTACATCGATATTATTTATTATTCTTACGATTCCGCTTTTTATTCTCGATGATTATATGGACCGCCCTCCAAATCAATATATATCATATAAATGGTTTAATAAACGAGAAAATCAGCAAATAATTTTTGTAGAGTTACCTGCAAAATATGAATTTGAACAAACTGTTGAGTTGAATAGAATTGCTAGTAAAAATACTGCTCCTAACATCATGTATAAAATATGCCTAGCGAAGTGCGAAAGTTGAAAGTAGTGCAGCTAAATCCCGCACATTTTTATTATATTTAAAGGAGTGCTGGTTTCAGTCGTAAAAAAAAAATAGGAATTCTAATCCGACACATTTTATACACTCAAAGTTAGGGAGCATTTAAAAAAATATTAAAATGAAATATTTACTTTCACTCACTTTATTGTTAATAGGGCCTGTTTCTATGGCTCAAGATCTGTTTGATTTAGAGGGTAACTCTAAATGCGAACTTTTTTCTGATAAAAAAGATTTTGACCGAAATAAAAGACTGCAACAAATAAAAAACATCGAAGGACAACTGGTTACTATTTATCTAGTGAAAGGCAAAACAAATAAAATTATAAGCAGCTATACAGGAAAAGTTGATGTATCTTTAATTAAACAGGGTTTAGCCGAACTCAAGACATTAACAAGCGTATTAGTTGTTACTGAAGATAAAGGAAATGGGCAAATGGTTTCTCACCTGCCATTAACAGATGACAAATCATTCAGAATTTACCTAACAGAATGCTTAAAAAAATAAACGCTCCCCAACTGCGTGTATAAGCCACTGCAGTCTCAAAGGCTCCGCAAGCGTCTTATACACCAACGTTATGTGTCATAAATAAAATGAAACTAGAATGCCAGTAGGAGAAGTAATATTTGGTTTTATAGCCGAGGTGATAAGTTACATCATCTTCGAATTGATAATTGAAGGAATTGGAAGATTATTTCGAAAAATTTATTACTGGGTTCGGAAGCTATTAACTGGAAAAGAGCGGGAAACTCCAGAGTTAGAATTAATAGAAAATCGTTACCTATTAAAAAAGGTAATTGTTATTTCTGACCTCCATGAACTTTTACCAAAAGGAACTCGAGGCATTGTAATGGAAGTCATAAATGAACATAGCTTTTATGTCGAATTTGAGGACTCTTATGGAAAGCCAATTTTAGTAAACGGTGAAAAGAGAATGAAAATCAATCGAAGCAAGGTTATGCTTGAAAGCAATAGAAGAACACATAACACCGTATATAGCAAATAGGGCACTTCAGTTACATAAGAAAATAAGTGCTACTTACAAACCCCGCCAAATCGTTGTATTTGATTTTTAAAATTAATAAATTATAGATAAATACAACGATTCGGCTATGTGTAAACTTGAAACATTAGTGGTTTCTATTGCCCAATTTGCCATATACTAAACGTTAGCTGTAATGCCTAGACGAATAATACTCATATTGATAATTTTGCTCTTTGGCTGTCTAACTAAGGCAACAGCGCAGACCATTGTAATTTCAGAAAGCAACAAGGACGTTTTAATTCTTGCTACTTTAATTAGAGACCATTTGAAGCGAACAAATGCACAAACTCTTAATCTTAACGAGTTGGTTCAAAGTGACACGTTGCAGAGAATCACAAATAATTTTGAAAAGCTGGAGCTTAAACCACGAGGAGGTTACATTTCAGTTTACTATAAATTTACCAAGACAAGGGACAATCAAAATATCCAACTGGCCGACAGAGAAAAAAAACTTTGGGTAAAATGGGCTGCGGATAATTTAGACGGCCAATACAGTGGAGAAATTCGACTTGCTTACGGTGAAAGATTTTATCATCTTAAAAAAATAATTATTCAAAAGGACAAAGGCACGGCAGCTAACAGCAAATAAACGTAAGCGGGCGGACTCGGTCATTGCTCGGTGCGAAATTAAGGTGCGCTGAAGCGCGTTTTTATTTTGCACCTCGCTAAAAAACATTTATCTTTAAATAACCTTTTGTGGGTATAGCCATAGGAAGCTTCGAGAGCCCGCTTAGTTCTATTTACAAAACGTTAACGATCATTGTAAAGCGACTACCAAACAGACAATTATTGACCAACAAAAATAGCAAGTGAACCAAGAAGAAATTAACATATTTGACATCTCAACATTTGACAGCCAAATGGTGGAAATACCAAGTGGAGAAATTGAATTGAGAGACGACAGAACAAAAGAGAGATGGACTGTTGAGATAAAACCAATTTTGCTTGCAAAATTTCAAGTAACACAAGAATTATATTTTGCAATTACAAATGAAGACCCAAGTACAATCAAAGGGAACAGACATCCTGTTGAGACAGTTACTTGGAAAGAGGCTATCATTTTTTGTAATATTTTATCAGTGAAGACAGGATTAAATTCTTGTTATCTAATTCAAGAAGATAACGAAACAATAATCTTTGATAATACAGCAAACGGATTTCGTTTGCCGACAGAAGCGGAATGGGAATATGCTTGTAAATCTTGGACAACTGGAATTAGATATGGAGAACTAAATAAAATTGCTTGGTATAAAGAAAATTCACAAAAGACAACGCATAATGTTGGACAGAAGGAAGCAAATGTTTGGGGACTTTATGATATGCTCGGCAACGTCTGGGAATGGTGTTCGGACATTTATGACGAAACAGTTTATGGTTCATACAGAATTTTTAGAGGTGGTGGATGGGCTGACGAAGAAAGAAGTGTAATGGCGACTACACGAAGAAGAAGCCATCCGTTAAAATTTAAAATTGACGACCTTGGATTTAGAATTGCAAGAAACAAAACAGAAAAAACAACGAGTGTAATTTCGCATGACAACAACAGACATAAATATCGACCAGGGAATTCTTGAATTGCAGGAAAAGCTAAAACTTCCAAAAGACTTCTTTAAAAATCTTTTGGAAGAAGATGACTGGTCTTTCATTATCAAACTACATGCTCTTGTTGAAGCGGCATGCGGCTCACTATTACTGCATCACTTTGACGAACCAGGTCTAAAAAGTATCATTTCTAGACTCGAACTGAGTAATAAGACAACTGGAAAAATCGCATTCCTAAAAGAACTTAAATTGCTCGGAGATACCAACAGGAGATTTGTCTCTTCCCTTTCAGAATGGCGAAATAATTTCGTTCATAATGTTCAAAACTGTAATTCTAAATTGCAAGAAATTGTTGACGCGATGGACAAAGACGCGATTAAAAAGTTCGCATTAGATTTTAGTCCTTACGAAAATACTCTTCGAAAATTTGCAAGCTCAAAGCTTAATCTACTTGATGATAAAACAATTGCGCAGATTGACATGATCAAGTTAATCGAAAGAACAAAGAAGAACCCCAAAATGCATTTATGGATAGGAGCATATAATCTGCTCACATCAATCGTAGATATGCAAGGCTACAGTGACTATCTCAAGTATGAAAAAGCAAATAAATTTCTATACGAAAGCGATGAAGACTCAGAATGAAACTACACCTAACAGCACATTTGCAATAGACGGGGTTTCGTGTTCTGCAGACAGTTTTGAGGTAGCCGAAAGTTCAGTTCTCCACATGAACATTTGTGCTGAAAAGCCCGCCCATCGCAAATCTGCAAAAACGTTATAGCCAATGCAATTAAACAATAAACAATAAGTAAAATGACAACGGAACAAAAGCAATTAATTAAGATCGCAAGACTTGCAGGAGTGTGGTATTTGATCTTGGCTATTTCTGGAATTTTGGGATTTCTGATTTTCCATCCACAGATTTTTGTTACGGATGACCCTCAGAAAACCTTAAACAATTTGATCAACCTTGAGTCCATTTCAAGAATAAGACTTCTATTTGAGTTGGTTATTATTATTTCGCAAGCACTTGCAGCAGTATGGTTTTATAAACTGTTTAGAGATATTAATGAGTGGGCTGCTTCCATACTTGGCATTTGGGGAACTGTTAACTCTGTTATAATTATGGTTAGCGCAATTTCAATGAGTTCTGCCCTTGAGATTGCCAGTTCATCTTCTCTGGTATATCAGGAAAAAGTTGTATCGATACAACTTTTGGTCAATATAATTACAAATGCCTGGACAGTTGGTGGTCTCTTCTTTGGACTTTGGCTTATGCCAATGGGATATATTGTAGTCAGTTCTAAAAGAATGCCTATTTGGCTTGGACGAATACTATTTATAGGTGGAATAGGTTACATCTTGCAGACTTTTATTAAATACGGAGGAATTCAAAGTCCGTATTTAGATATTCTTACTTTGCCAGCAACAGTTGGAGAATTTTGGATGATAGGTTATCTATTAATTTATGGGATAAGACCTGAATTGAATAATGAAGAATAATGACAAAATAATACCCATAAACGCACTGGCTATGACAGCAGAAATAAAAATGAAATACCTTATATCCAGCAGGTAAACAACATAAAAAAGCTCGCTCACCATAGGATGAACGAGCTTTTCAACTAGGTGCTAAAATATTAACTTATTCTTGTTTTGCATCAGCATTTTCTGATACTTTAGAAAGAGGTCTTTCTATTGATTCAATACTTGCAAATCTGATTTTTTCTTTTGCTATTTTCATATTGTCTTTTGTAGATAGATCTTTTTCTACTTCATTTTTTCTAGTGTCCAATGCTTCGTATAAAACTTTTACTTCATCCCAATCTTCTCTTGAGTATGCTTTTTTGTTTGCATCCACTGCGATTAGAAAATTTTCGTAAGCCACTCTTATATTTGCAGCATTTACCCATGTAAAATTAAGGTCAGTTCCAATTTTACCTTCTCCAAACAACGCGTCTCTAAGTGCTTGTTTTCTGTTATTGTACGCTTGCTCGTTGTTTGTTTTAACTTCTGCTTCGTATTTAGCTTTAAGCTCTTGGTAAGCGGCTTTGCTTTCTGCTAATTGTTTTTTCTGAGACTCTTCCGTAGCTGCAGCTTCTGCTTTTACTACTCGTGCTTGATACCCTTCGTCAATGGAAGTCCAATAGGTAGTATTATATTCAGGAGTTACATTTTTTACAGAATCAACATAAGCTTGCAATTCTTTTGTTTCGTCAGTTTTTTTTGAGTCGTTGCATGATACTAATCCGATCATAACGGCACATGTAATACTAAGTGTTATAGTTTTAATCATTTCGATAGGTTTTTTTTGGTTTATATTATTGCACAAAGTTCTCTTCTCTATGGTGGGAAACGTTACACGATTATAATACTTTGTTATATAATTCACGTATGTCTGAACTTTGGTTACCTATAGCGCGGACATCTCTGTCCTTGGTCACTTGGGCTAAAGCCCACGCGATTACTTTCTGGATAACCTTTCTACGATGGTATACGTTTTAGAAATTTAAATATGAATAATATGAAAAATACAAAACTAGTTGGATTACTGGGCCTATTGTCTGGCGTAATGCACGTCTGGACTTTTATGGGTTTTGGAGCGCTGCGTTATTTTTCTCTGCTATTTGTTGTAATTTATGGTGGATTGGGACTGTTGGTGTATCTGGGCAAACGCTGGGCTCTTTATGTTATTGGTCTGGCGATGTTTATTGGAGGGATTGGAGCTACTGTCGCATTTGCAACCAATACCTTACCTGAATGGATCCGCATCATTTTGATCGCAATTGATGTGTTGGTAGTGATAGGCGTCCTATGGATACTAATTGGAACCAAAAGCAAGGCAGAATAGTAGAAACCCCGCTGGCTTGAGTCTCCAGACTGCTATAACGCTCAATGGTAGTTTTGGTATTGATTTTTGTGGATAAGGCTATAGGAGTTTATGGAATTTAAGGAAGGATATAAAATAATGATAATTAATTAATAAATTTAATTAAAAATTTTAGATATTAGCCATATGGCGCATACTCCATATTTGGATTTATTACGCCATTAATGGCGTATATACACTCGTTAGCGGCAAGCGCAGCGGACGACACACAAGATGAATCCTACAAAATAACGACATTAACAAACGACTAATCAGTGGTTAGAAAAAAAATAAAACGAGCGTTAAGAGTATCACGATATATTATATATAAAGAAACACTAGTTGACTATAAAGAACACTTTTGGTCCTTTGTAGGATCATTCATTGGAATTGGACTTATCGCATTTTTCCAAAGCTATTTATTGACAAAAGAAGAGAACATGTTTCTCATTGGTTCGTTTGGTGCTTCCAGCGTCCTTATTTACGGTGCCATTCAAAGTCCTTTGGCTCAACCAAGAAACTTAATTGGAGGACATGTATTATCAGCAATTGTTGGGGTGACAATTTATAAATTTTTGCCTGACATTATTTGGTTGACCGCTCCTCTTGCTGTAGCTATTTCTATTGTGGTAATGCAAATTACAAAAACACTTCATCCTCCTGGTGGGGCGACAGCTTTAATTGCAATAATTGGTTCAGAAAAAATCAAAACATTAGGCTACTTCTATATTTTATCACCTGTTTTGACAGGTTCAATAATTCTATTTATTGTTGCCTTAATATTTAACAACATTACAAAACACAGAAAATATCCAACGGACAAAAGACTTACAAATTACATAAGACGGATGTTTATTAATAAGAAACAATTTGATATTGAAACATAAAAAAATGACACGAATATTGAACGTACAATCATTGCGGGCAAGAACGCCAGCCGCTAACACAATATTGCTAAAATTGGTCAATTTGTTGGTATTCAAAGTTTTGTTTACCTTTCGGTCATGGTTTTGGGGGATACTTTCGACCTCCTGCATGCCCAGTTTCAGAAACATTCGGGCGTTTTGCACCATTTAAAAGAACTTGATCTGATGATTGCAAAAAAAATTAAAAGACTTGAAAATATTTGCGAAACAGTGCCAACTAAATTAAGAAATATTCCTAAAGCTGACTTTAATCTAAAGCTGACACCGAACAAATGGAGTAAGAAGGAGATTTTGGGACATTTAATTGACAGTGCAACTAATAATCACCAAAGATTCATAAGAGGACAATTTGAAAGTATTCCACTGATTTCATACGACCAAAATAAATGGAATGAGTTTAGTTATTATCAGCAGTTCAATACCGACCAGTCAATTCAATTCTGGACATTTTATAATTTACAATTGTTAGAGCTAATAAAATTAATTCCGCCGAATAATTTAAAAAAGGAATGTAACACAGGCGGACAAACGAATGTGACAATTGAATTTCTATTTGTAGACTATGTTTCACATTTAGAACATCACCTAGGACAAATATTAGAAAACGGAATAAAGAAAAACGGTGTATAACAAAGTGTTGTTTTTATTGCGGGGTTTGTGGAAAAGTCAAGAGTTATTCTTTAAATTTAATTCGGTTATGCGGAAAGTGTTACGCTTTAAAACACGTACCGAAAAACAACATTTATCGGTTAAGTACAAGCGTAATGGACGACACAGCCGACAACTAATTGACAGAAAAGTATCAATTTTTTAAAGAAAAAAACATAAATTAAAGTATCTTACTATTCAACTCCGTTGTTAGATTAACCATAAATAAATTCATGGGTGCTTCGTAGAGAGAAAAGTTTGTGCGGACACAAACTTGGGCTTCGTGTATTGGTTCCAGATTGAACTATTTTAAATAAAGCAACTTCGCTCGTTCTATATCTAAAGGTTTATCAAGAGGGATTTCTAAAAAATAATCTAACTGCCATTTTTGAGTTTTTTGTGCTTGTTTACTATTCGTGATGTCCCAAGGTGGATAAACACGAATCGCTCGTTTCCCTTCTTTCAAATCCTTTGTAATAATCACTTGTTGACTAAGCACAACTTTTGGAAATACAAATTGACCGAAATTATTTTCTTTTCTAACCGTAACAATAAATAAATCTATATCGTCTAAAAAATCATAAGGCTGAATTGGACCTTTTTCAATTCTTTTCCATAAAGTAACAAATTGACCAATTTTTGTTGGCGTAATTTTAGCGTTTCGAAATACTATTTTTAAATTATTTAGTTCAAATTTACAAGCATCGTATTCAGCGCTTTCTTTTTCTATTAATAGGTTTGTAAGATCAAAACCACATTTGTCAAGTACTAGTTTTATAGTATCGGTAAATGAATTGGGGAGTTTTATTGGAAGCATAAATAAAATATCATTGAATAGCAATTAACTAATATATATCCTATAAAATTCAATTAGTACTATTTTTATTGAAATTATTTAACAGCTTGTCTCGTCCCAAATAAGTTTACAGTTGTAAGGTGCTGTTTCAGACACAGCATGGTGGAGGTAGTTTCAAAGGTAAAATTGGTGGAAACGGATTTATTGCATTGCAGATACACCGGCCAGAGGCCTAACAAAATATTTGTCACTCGCCGCGCTAACGCTTGGCAAGCGACTGCTATCGTTATTATCTGCATTATATTACCAGACTCCGAGCGGACAAAAAAAGCTAGCATTCAAAAGGTTTTTATACCTTGTGAATGCTAGCTTTAATTTATACTACTATGAAGCCTGCTATCTTAGTAGACTAAAAGCTTCCTAGTCACAACTTGGTTATTTGCGGATAAACGAACAACATAAACGCCTGAAGATAGATTAGAAATTTGTATTGTGGAATAAGATTGATCTCCTTCAGCAGTATGAACAACTTTTCCTTGAACATCCAATACTTCTATACTATAAGAATTGTCTTCGCCAGCACTCACAATATTAATAGCAAATGCTCCATCGTTTGGATTGGGGAAAATATAAAAATCAGCTGTCAGCTCATTGTTTATAGTAACAATAGAACTATAGCTAAATTTACCATCGTTATCTACTTGTTTCAAGCGGTAATAATTAGTGCCATTCAACGGATTTTGATCGTTGAAGGTATAAGAATTTACTTGGCTACTCGTTCCATTACCTACCACACTTCCTATTTCTGTAAAGTCAACTCCATTAGCACTTCTTTCAAGAATAAAGAAATCATTATTCTTCTCAGCGCTAGTAGCCCAATTTAATTGATTTACTGCACCATTTTTCCAACCTTTTAAGTATAGAAAATCAACAGGGAGCGGACACGTAATGGTGGCTTCTATAGGAGTGGAAACGGAATAACTTTTACAAGGGTCATTTGCATTTGCAATAGGCGATGTAAAATTAGATGTTGATGCAAAAGTAGCGGCCGTAGCTACAATTAATCTAAAATAAACTTTTCCGCCATCTATCAATCCTGAAAAAGGAGCTGACGCCGCTACGTTTGTAATTGTATAAATTTCTGGTACTATTGGACCACCTAAGTTTGTCCATGAAGCATTGTTGGCTGGTGTTCTTGTCCACTGATATAAATACCTTGGAGCATTTCCATAAAATGCTTTAAGAAGCGTACTTGCTTTTGTAACTAGGTCTAAATTTTGGCTACCGCATACAGTCGCTGTTTCAGACAATGAAGGTAAGTCAAAATACAAATTAGCAGCGGGAGGAGCGCAAGCCATAATTTTAATATCGTCCAATACCAAGTCATTTCCATTTACGGATACGTTTTGATTGTTCACAATTTCCATCAAAAGACTATTACCACTTACCAAATTTATCTGACTTGCTACACGCACCCATACACCACCACCGTCAGCTTCTCTTGTGGCGGTGGCTGTAGTAGTGACAACATTGCCAGGATTTCCAACTTCTGTAAGTCTTACCAAAATATTTACTGGATTATAAGCTCCTGCAGCACTGTTTGTAAATACTGCAATCCAACATTCAAAAAAGAGTTGCTTACCAAAACATAAATTAGAGATTGTTCTTGAATACAAAGTACTACCACCAGTGCTAGGAGGGCAATTTAAGAAAAGTGCAGCACCATCTGGTTGTCCAGAAAAATCATAGGTTTGATCTGGATTAGGAGTTGTGCTAAGACCTTTCACACGGTTTGCCCATTCTAATCTGGCGCCGTTATACCCATTTACTGGATAATTATAGCCTGTTAGGAAGCCTGCTACAGCATACTGACCATCGTTGATAACTCCAGGGCCTCCAACAAAGGTAGCCCCAAGTGGAGCGGGAGTAATGGTCCATCGAAAGGGTGTTGCAGTAGTACGTGCAACTTCGACAGGGTTTAAAACATCAGTGTAATCCCAAACAAAATATTTCCCACCTGTTTTATCGGTCATATCTATTCGACCAAAATTATCATAATATACTATCTGACGAGAAGCCGATACCGCCGGAGAACCAACGGTACAACATGTAATGGCGGTAACCGTAACAGGATCTGTAGTAACTGTTGTTCCAGAAGGTATAGGAGTAACATTTAATCTAAATTGATACGAACCAACTGAAGTAACTTCATACAATTGTGATTGATTGGTACCACCTGCTATATTCCCCCAGCTTCCTGCTCCTATTTTTACTTCCCACTGAAAACTTGCATTGTACTGTTGTGCAGACTGAAGAGAAATTTGCTCTCCAACACATACTTCTGTTCCCATATTAGAAATGGCTACAGGCTTAATAAAACCTACCACTTCAATATTTCTAATTCCCATTGCCACGCAACCGTCTCTTGTAGCATTCATTCTGAAAATCATAGTACCGTTGGCATCTACCGTTCCAGTATACGCTTTACTTTGACACTCACCCATTCCAATTTGTGTGGCATCTGCACCGTTGAGTTGATTGGAACCGTCTAGGTTTATGCCCGCTTTAAATTCATTTCGTTGACCCGTACATGGGGCATAGGCTGCACTTACTACACTACAATATTGTACAGTAACGGTAACCGCAGAACTAGGCAACATTCCTTTTACTACATATTCCAAAATATTGATATTTGTTCCAACTGGTTTCCTAGGCGAATAAACATACATGTAATCTGGGGTTGCCAAATTAGTATACATTGTATTGTCGAGCTTGAATGGATTATCAGTAACTGCGTATAAATAACTTGCGTTGAAAATACCCGCATTTACGTTAGGGGCTATCGGAGGTGTACTGGTGATACTACCAGCCTGTATTCCATAATGAACTATATCTTCTAAACCAATATAGGTTCTGCCTTCATTCCCAGCAGTAGGATTGAAACTAGTACCTGTTACAACAATTTGCGCTTTACCCTCTATTAAAGATGATAAAAGCACTGTAACAAACGCAACTAAAAATAGTAGTTTTCGAGATTTTTTGATTACCATTAACATAGTCTAAGAGCTTAATATTTAACCAACTAAATTATATATTATTGAATTTCATAGCGCTTTTAAAGATATTTTGGTATTCAATACCACCAAATAACAATAGACTTAAAACAATGTTATTTTATTCTTTTATTGAATGTTAACTCAATATTATCAAATAAAAAGATAACTAATTATTCAAATCGTACAAAACACAAACGAATATAAGTATTAAATTTTAAAGTATAAAAAGAAACGCTGAGTAATAATGGTAATTAAAAAAATAAAATAAAATAATCAACTAAAAACTTAATTATCAGATAATAATGAAAATTACAACTACCACCAAATGGTAGTATAAAAGATAATGAAACGAAATGGAGCTATTTTATTTAATAGTTACTGTTGGGACAGTATCTATTATACTCGTTTTTGAAAAATAGTCGTGCTGGCCTTTTCCTAAGCCAAACATAAAACTCATTAAATCAAAAGGAGACAATCGAAAAATAGTACGCAGGAGTATATGCCAAAAAGTTGGTTTCAAGCCTTTATTCGTTACCACTATAGTTTTACTTATCATTTTACCAGGTGTTTTTTGAAAAAATGTTTCGAAAAATATGTAATAAAAGAAAAACAAGAACCACCAAAGCAACCATAACTTATTATAAATCGATGAGTTTGCTATATATAGTAGGCTTGAAAAAATAAAATAACTCACATAAACGATGCTTAGATCGATTACTAAATTTAAAGCTCTTTTTGACTTGTTTGCGGGTTGCATTTAGATGTAGGGGATATGTTCAAATAAGGATAATAATTGGCAACACACTATGATTTACATTCTAGTGTTTACTCTTACTGTTTACTTTCCCAACCCTAATTCTCCATCAAATACCCTTTGATAAACTCATCCAAATCACCGTCCAATACATTCTGTGGGTCTGTACGCTCGATGCCGGTGCGAAGATCTTTCACTAGCTTATAGGGATGTAAAACATAATTACGAATTTGCGAACCGAAATCAATTCGTTTTTTCGTACTTTCCACAACTGCTCTAGCTTCGTTTTTCTTATTTATTTCGATTTGATACAAACGAGACTTTAACATTTTTACAGCTTTGTCCTTGTTCATAATCTGCGAACGTTCTTGTTGACATTCTATAATAAGACCAGAAGGTCTGTGATGTAGACGTACTGCTGTTTCAACTTTATTTACATTTTGGCCTCCTGCCCCACCAGAGCGAAAGGTATCCCAATCGATATCTGCCATATTAATATCAATCTCAATGGTATCGTCTACAACAGGGTACGCAAATACGGATGCAAAAGAAGTATGCCTTCTTCCTCCCGAGTCAAAAGGAGAAATACGAACCAAACGGTGTACTCCAATTTCAGATTTCAAATACCCATATGCGAAATCACCTTCAATTTCCAAAGTGACCGATTTCACACCACATACTTCACCTGCCTGATAGTTTACTTCTCGAATTGTGTAACCACTTTTCTCTCCCCACATAATGTACATACGCATCAGCATTTCTGCCCAATCGCAACTTTCTGTTCCACCCGCACCAGGATTAATTTCAATCATAGCACTAAGAATATCTTCTTCGTTGGAAAGCATCCTTTTAAATTCTAACTCTTCGACGGTCTTTTCAGCTTTTGCATATTCGGCTTCTATTTCTAGGTCAGAAACATCGCCTTCTTGGTGAAATTCAAAAAGTGTTTCAAAATCATTGAACATAGTTTGACAATTTTCAAAACTGTCGGTCCAAATTTTCTGAGATTTAATATTTTTAAGAATTACTTCAGCAGCTTTTGGATTGTTCCAGAAATCTGCTTCCGTTGTTTTCTTTTGTTCTTCTTCGATTAAAATTATTTTCGTATCGTAGTCAAAGATACCTCCCCAGCGCCTCTACACGGCTCTTTAAATCCTTATATTGTTCGTTATTCATGTTTTTTATAGACTCTTGTTATATGCAAAGATAGTGGAAAAGTTGAAAGTTGAAAGTTCAAAGTTTAAGGTTGAAAGTTTAGAGTTAAAAGTTTAACTATTAATAAAAGTTTCCGATAAACCATTATTAATAGTTAAAATTAGTTGAGTTAACTGTTCACTCTTTTACTTTAAACCTTAAACTTTCAACTTAAAACCTTAAACTTTAAATTCATCTTCAACTAATACCGTGGTTTCCATGGAATCTCCTCTACTCCTAGCTCCATCGCCATCTTACGAGAAAGTACAAATAGAAAATCAGATAATCGATTCAAATACATGATAATAATTACGTCCACAGGATCTGTTTCTGATAACAAAACCACAAGGCGTTCTGCTCTTCTACACACTGTTCTAGCTAAATGACAAAAGGATACATGTTGATGTCCACCAGGCAGAATAAAAAATTTCATTTCAGGCAATATGTTTTGCATCAGATCAATTTCTTTTTCTAATACTTCTAAATCTGATTCTAGTAGATCTGGTTTTTTAAGTTGTGGTTTTTCGGGATCAGCTGCCAAAGCAGCACCTATAGTAAACAATCGATCTTGTATTTCTTTTAAAATTCCTTTCCTATTTATATTCACCTCAAGATCTCCTAATAAACCTATATAGGAGTTGAGCTCATCTACCGTTCCATAAGATTCTATTCGAATATCAGATTTAGAAACTCGTTTTCCTCCATAGAGTGAAGTCTCTCCTTTATCGCCTGTTTTTGTATATATTTTCATATTATTTTTAATAAAAAAAAGTCAATGATTTCAAACATTGACCTTTCGATTTCTTTCTATATTTTAAAATCTATTTCTACCGAGCTACAGTACTACTGTCTGAGCTTTGTTGTTTTTTTATTTTTCTAGAACTTTTCCCTAAAGGAGACAAATAGTTTTTTGGATGATTCCTAAAATCTACCATCAGGAAGTCAATATTTTTAAGCGTACTATTAAGATTTTCTACCGTCTTTTTGTCGTTTATCAAGGCTCCTAGAGAACCTTCACCTTTATTTATCTTATCGGTAATAGAAGATAAATTTACCATAGCAGCGTTAGCATTGTTAACTACACGTTTCAATTCAAGATCGTTAAGCGAATCTGCCAATACATTAAATTTTGCTAAAATTGGTTTCAAGCTTTTTTCAGTTTCTACTAACGAATTAGAGAGCGCATTTAGATTTCCTGTTATCCCGTGTATATTTTGTTTATTTTCAGCCATTAAAATCTTTAAGCTTTCTGAGGAAGACGCAAGGTTTGCAAGTATGATCTTTATATTTGCATCTGTACTTCCACTTAGTATTTTATTTATTTTTAAAATAGTAGAATCTAAATTTGACAATACTGGCGTAGCCTTATCACCTAATAGCTGCATAAATCCTTTATCTTTTATACCTATTAATGTGGCTCCATTATCATAAAGTTTAGAATTTTTGCCAAGCTTAAGAACAATGGTTTTTCCTCCTAATAAATCTTCACTAGAAAGTAACGCTTTTGTAGAATCTCCAAGCTGTATGGCTTTATCTACCTGAATTTCAACCTTGATTTTATTGCCATTTTCTTGATCAAGTGCGATTTTATTTACTCGACCTACAGAAAAGCCGTTTATAACTACTGCATTTGAAACAGTGAGTCCATCAATGTTGTCATACCAAATGTAATAATTCCTTGTAGTAGTCAAGAAATCCATTCCTTTCAGGTAATTAAACCCAAGATAAAGCATCACCCCTGAAACCAGCGCCATGATACCTATTTTTGCTTCTTTAGATAAAAGTTTCACTTTTTTAAACTATTTTCAAACTTAAATATACTAAAATTATTTAATTAGACATTTCTATGTCGCTTTTATACTCTTTAAAAGCTCTAAATATACAAGACGCAATATATACCCTATTGGTCTTATTATTCATATACTTCTCTTCAGTAGCATTTGTTAAGAAACCTATTTCGACTAAAACCGAGGGCATATAAGTTTTCCACAATACTAATAAACCAGCTTGTTTAACGCCTCGACTATTTTTTTTCAATTTTGTTTTAAATTGTTTTTCAATCTTACTGGCAAACTTAATACTGTTTTCCATGAACGCCTTTTGATAGTTTGCCATTAAAATATGGGCCATTGGGGAGGTAGGATCAAAGCCATCGTATTTTTTTTCATAATTTTCTTCTTTTAGAATAACAGCATTCTCACGTTTGGCTACTTCAAGATTCTCTTCAGAGGAATGTAAACCCATAGTGAATGTTTCGGTCCCTAAAACGTGTTTAGGACCTGAATTGCAATGAATTGAAATAAATAAATCTGCATTATGTTTATTGGCAAGTCCTGCTCTATCATGAAGTTCTACAAATTTATCCGTAGATCGGGTATAGATAACTTTAACATCTTGGAAATTTTCTTTGATAATTCGACCGAGTTCTAAAGCTACTTTAAGAGTGACATCTGCCTCGTTAGAAGATTTTCCATGGCAACCAGGGTCTTTACCACCATGACCGGCGTCTATAACAACTGTTTTGATGCTATACTTATTTACTTCCAGTCCTGTAAAAGAACTTAGCACAATAATTGTAACGATGCCGATTAAATAGAAATACTTCATTTAGTCTTGATTTTTCTGGCCAAAATGTCTCTAAAACAACAAAATCAACGTTATGAAATAAAATTGAAAGTTTAATGTTGGTTTTATACCATTTTATAACTTAATACCATAAATTTGCCCCTAAGTTGCTAAAAAAAATTATAATTCTGAAGAAACGATCACATATTTTACAAATAGGGTTGCTTGGTGTGCTTTGGTTAGTTTCTTTAAACCTTTTTGCCCAAACGCATTATCAAGATTCTATAAGAGTTGCTCCTGCCCCATTAGATACTATAATTACTTCTGTAGGTAAAGATAGTAGCGTTGTAAATGTTGATAGCTTATTAAAACCAGATACTAAAGGTATGGACAGCCTCCAGATCACTAATGAGGAGGGCGCTATCGAAGCTGTTATTTATTATCAAGCGGAAGATTCTATCATGATGGATGTGCCAAATAAAAAAGCATATTTATATGGGAAGGCGAGAATTAAATACCAAGAAATGCAGCTCGATGCGGACCATATTGAAATAGCTTGGGATAAAAATATTATTTCTGCAAAAGGAAAAACAGATTCGACAGGAAGATACATCGGGTATCCTGTATGGAAACAAGGATCGGATATTTATGTGACTGATTCCATGAAATATAATATGAATTCAAAAAAAGGAATTATACATGGTATTGCTACAAAACAAGGAGAAGGAATACTTACTTCTTCCATGTCAAAAAGAACTGAAGAAGCCATCTATTTAAAAGATGGGATTTACACTACTTGCGATAGAAAGCATCCGCATTTTTATATCAATGCAAGAAAACTAAAAGTAATACCTGACGACAAAGCTGTATGTGGACCATTCAATTTAGTAATCGAAGACATTCATACGCCTATTGGTTTTTGGATGGGCTTCTTCCCTATTTCAGACAAGAAAAAATCTGGTATCATTTTTCCTACCTTTGGTGAAAATGCCTTGCGAGGAATGTTTTTCCAGCGTGGTGGTTATTATTGGGCTATAAACGATTACGTAGGAGCAGAATTGACCGGAGACTTATATGCAAATGGAAGTTATCTAGCAAATCTGGCAACTACTTACCTCAAACGTTATAAATACAGAGGAACTCTTAATGCAGGGATTAGCAAGGTAAAAGACGGCTTTGATAAGCAAATAAAAGCATCAACTCAATTCAAATTACTATGGTCGCATAGTACAACAGCAAAACGAAACGGAAACTTCACGGCAAGTGTCAATCTTAGTTCCAGTAAATACGCTAAATCAAACTTCACGAATTCCAATCCTACTCAAAACATTACATCCTCATCCATTACCTATAACAGAAATTTCGGACGCAGCCCTTTTAGTACAAGTATTAGCATGAGAGGTAGTCAAAATAATTATCAGGCAACCGCAAGTAATTCGAGTAGTGCAATATACAACATGACACTTCCCGCAGCCAGTCTAAACATGGCAAGTATCAATCCATTGAAACGAAAATATGGAGATGGTAACAAATGGTTTGAAAAAATATTTGTAAACTATACAGGAAGTTTCAATTACGATTTTTCAAACATTCAATCATTTTATGACACTACGACAAAACAGTTACAAGATTCTACCCTTCAAGTAAACGAATCAAATTTAAATCGTTACATATTACCAAATGCTTTGTGGGCAACCAAACATGATGCTAGTGTAAGGTCAACTTTTAAGTTCTTAAAATACTTCAATGCTACTCCTTCTTTTAATTATTTTGAAAATTGGCATTCAAAAAAATATGTGTATGCACGCATCAATGATTCCACAACCGCTAGAACAGACACATTGAGGGGGTTTTATAGAACTTCGTATTTCAATACTTCTATGGAAATAAATACTCGATTTTATGGAACACTTCGTTTTAAAGGAAATGGATTAATTAAAGGAATTAGACATACAGCAAATCCAAGTATACGCATGACTTATGCTCCCGATTTTTCTTCCCTGTCGAGTGGCGGTTATGTATCTATACCTGGAGATGTAGATAATAATGGTAAAACCAAAAAATATTTTCAATATCCTACTAATGTTACACCTCCCTTTACACAAGCTGTTCTAGACTTTACATTAAGTAATATACTTGAAGCTAAAGTTCGAAATAGAAAAGATACAACCGGAACAAATGCCTATAAAAAAACAACCCTTCTTGATAATTTATCTATCTCGGGAGGATATAACTTTGGAGCAGATTCCTTAAATATGAAACCGGTAACTCTCAATGCGAGAACAAAACTATTTAACCGTTTTGACATTAATTACAGTTCAACATACGATCCTTATCTCTATTTCGCCGACAGTATGAGAATAATAAATAATAAAAAAGTATTTTATAACGAACGCCAAACAAACACTTATTTATTCAGCGCAAATGGTAAATTAGCACAATTGTCTGTAATGAATCTAACGATTGGAACACGATTAGCGCCAAAGAAAAAAGTAAAAAAAGACCCTAAATTTGATAACCCACAAATGCAGGCCGAACTCGATTATATAAGAGCGAATCCAAATCTTTATGTTGATTTTGATATTCCTTGGAGTCTAGGATTAAATTTTACGTATAACTATACCCATAGAGGACTTTTAGACCCAGTTACCAATCAAACGTTAGCTGCGAATGGTGATTTAAATATTACACCTAAACTAAAAATCATCTATTCTACTGGTTATAACTTTAAAGAAAAAGTTATAACCTATTCAAACTTTACCATCTCACGTGATCTTCATTGCTGGCAAATGAATATGATACTCTCGCCCTTTGGTGACTTTCGTTACTTCACTTTTTCTATAAGTGCAAAAGCATCCATGTTACAAACGCTAAAAGTAAACAAACGATCACCTAGTTTTGTTCAGTAATTTCTTATTGGCTCCACTCCGTAGGCATTCTATCCCAACGATGGCCTGCTAATACTTCCAAAAATTCAGAAGAAAATTTTTCACCATCCGATACTGCAAGGTTTGCTTTTGTATGATTGATTTTTCTCATTCCAGGAATAGTTGTACTAACAATTTTATTACTAAGGATAAAACGTAATGCCATTTCTGGCATTTCCATTCCTGTAGGAAGTAATTGTTTTAATAAATCAGCATGCTCTACACTCGAATTTAAATTTTCTGGTACAAAATAAGTACTACGCCAATCGTCAGCAGGAAAAACAGTTTCTTTTGTCAATTTACCAGTAAGTGTTCCTTCATCAAAGGGTACACGAGCAATTACAGCTATATCCAATTTTTCGCAAAGAGGGAAAAGAGTATCTTCAGGTGCCTGATCAAAAATATTGTATATTACTTGTACCGAATCAATCAATCCTGTTTTTAAAGTTTCTAAACAATTGTTAGGTTCCCAGCGGTTTACACTTATACCAAAATGTTTTACCTTACCCTCTTTCTTAAGTTTTTCAATAGCTTTTTGCCATTCATCTTCGTGTGCCCAACTGTCTTCCCACACATGGAATTGCTGAAGATCAATACATTCAACATTTAAATTTTTAAGACTTTTTTCAGTGTATTCAATTATATGATCAGCAGGAAAACAATCCTGCAATTTAAAATCTGGTTTTGAAGGCCATTGAAAATTTTTGGGTGGAATTTTAGTAGCGGCATATATCCTTTTTGAAGGATGTCTTTTCATTAATTTACCAAGTACTTCTTCTGACAATCCTTCTCCATAACCCCAGGCGGAGTCAAAAAAATTACAGCCATTCTCAACTGCATAATCAAGTGATTTTTCATAATCCGTCTCTTCAGAACCGCTCCAACCAGCAAGTCCCCACATACCATATCCGATCTCACTTACCATCCAACCTGTACGTCCGAATTTTCTGTATTCCATAGTATTGAAAATTTTGAATTATGAATTTTAATTATAACAATTGAATGCAAGATATGAAAATTTAGTATTCAATTGTCATACTCAATACTTCAAAAATATTTTTTTGTAATTAAAAATTCATATGTTCAAAACTAAAAAACACCTTAGGCTTTCACCAACTCAATAACAGTAACCTCTGGCAACATTCCAATCCGTCCAGGAAATCCAATATAACCAAAACCGCGATTTACATATAAGTGTTGGTTGCCTTCTGTATACAAACCCGCCCA
>JANOTP010000183.1:0-4203 GCA_031416415.1 Cytophagales bacterium
CGGTACTTTGGACAGAGGAAATGCATCGCATGGTGTATCGGGCACTAATGGATGTGACCTAGTAACCTGGACAAACAATATTATATCGGGAAATGGTGCCAATGGTGCAGACTTACTTACCGTGACTAATAATACTTTTTATGGTAATTATTTTGGTTTAAGCATAAATGGAACAACACCAATTGGCAATGCTACGATTGGTCTTCGTTTGGGACTTAATTCTAATACAAATACAATTGGCGGAGCAGGAGCGGGTCAACGAAATTATTTCTCAGGAAATGGAAACCACGGAATGATGTTAGATGTTTTATCTATGGGAAACACCATAAAAGGAAATTATATTGGTTCAGATATTACTGGTTTGATTGCTGTACCAAATCAAACTGTTGGTCTATTACTTCTTGAAGATGCAAACAACAATATCATTGGAGGAACCGCTGCCAATGAAAAGAATTTATTTTGTTGTTCTGCTACCTCTCCAGGCATACAGTTAAACGTTTCTAATGGAAATACGATACAAGGAAATTTAATTGGGACAAACATAAATGGAGTAATTGCTACAGGTTTCGGAAATGCTGGAGATGGAATTTTAATGGGCTCTTATTGGAATTTTAGTTCCGCTTCGAGCAGCAATATCATTGGTGGCTTAGCAGCAGGAGCAAAAAATATTATCACGAATAATGGTAGAGACGGTGTTCATCTTGCTGTGTGGGGTGGTTCAAATGGGACAAACTTTAATCCAATCATCGGGAATACTATTTATTGTAATGCAGGCTTGGGAATAAACATGGAAGCTAATTTAGGAAATGAAAACGAAGGTGTACCCGCTCCTGTTGTTACAAGCTCTACCGCTAATATTATCAGCGGCACAGGTGTAGCAGGAAACATTATACATGTATACCGCAATCAATATACAGACGGAGCGAGATGCGATTGCGAAGGTGAAATTTATGTTGGTACTACTAACGTAGCGGCAGGTGGCACATGGACACTTAATCATGGCTTAGCGCTTAGCACAGCGGAAGCATTGTCTGTAACAGCCACTCAAACAAACGCTACAAATAGCACGTCAGAATTTTGGGTTTGTTCGGTACCTCTTCCAATGGATCTTTTATCATTAGAGGCTAAAAAAACAAATGGTATTGTTTCGGTAAACTTTACTGTAGCGAATGAAAGCAATATTAATATGTATCATATACTAAGTAGTAAAGATGGAATAAACTTTGAAATGATTGGATCTGTAATGCCTTTAAATGCTGGTGGTACAATAAGTTCTTATTCTTACGAAGATCAGAATTCTAGTGGTATAACCTATTACAGAATTCAAACGGTAGAAAATGATGGCAAAGTAGCACATTCCAAAATAGTAGTTGTAAGTAGTACTAGCAGCACTACTTATTTATATCCAAATCCAGCAGGAGAAGTAGTAACAGTAGTAGCCTCAGGATTTATCACAAAAGTAGAACTTTTAAATGCATTAGGTCAACTAGTCTTTGAAAAAACAGTTTCTACTCCTGAGTTGAGTATACCTTTAACTAATTTCGCTCCTGGCGTTTACTATATTAAAGTTTATGAAGGAGAGTTTGTGGGGGTTTATAAATTAGAGAAAAAATAACTAATAGGGGATTTAGAGAATAAATCACATTACATCTTGGTACTAAAAATAAAAGGTGTCTAAAGAATAATTCTTTAGACACCTTTTATTTTTATACTATTCTTATTACTATTTCTTATCCAAATAAGAAGAATCAGATCCTTTGAAACCGAAGAATATAATATATAGATAACAAGCTATTGGAGCGAAATAAGCATATTCAAATGATCCTGGATAATACTTCATCACTAAGCCCATAATTGGAGTAATGAAGGCTCCACCAACGATAGCGGTAATAATTAACGATGAACCTTCTTTAGTATAATCTCCTAATTTGGCAACGCCCAATGTAAAGATGGTAGGGAACATAATTGAATTCATAAGTCCGACTAAAACCAAAGCAATTAAAGAAGCATAACCGCCTGCAAAAATAGCTACCAAAATACAAATTACAGCTCCTAATCCATTTATTCCAACAAGTTTTCCTGGAGAAATAAATCTTAGTAGATAAGCTCCACCAAATCTACCAGCTGCTGCGCAAATCATATAATATACTAGATATTGATTAGCATCTTCTTCACTTAACCCTAATTTAAGATATTCAGCAAAACGAATAAAATAACTTCCAATCGCAACCTCAGCGCCTACATAAAAGAAAATGGCAATCACAGCGAATGTAGTGTGTTTGAACTTAAATGCTTTTAATGGATTAGTAAGACCACCATCTGATTCGGTTTCTTTAATTTCAGGAAGTTTAGAGAAATATATGACTACAAATATCAATATGAATAATACAGCCAAAATCTGATAAGGCAATTTTACTGACTCTGCTGGATCTCCAAGAGAATTCGCAAACATAATCTTACCTGCAATGTAAGGTCCTACAAAAGCACCTACGGAGTTAAAAGCTTGAGATAAATTTAATCTTGAAGAAGCCGTTTTAGGATCTCCTAATACCGACACAAATGCATTGGCTGCTACTTGGAGAAAAGTAATCCCGCCTGCAATGATAAATAACGCAATTAAAAACAGAGAAAAAACTTTTACATTAGCAGCTGGAATAAACATTAATGCTCCAATAGAACAAGTAGCTAAGCCTACAAGAATTCCTTTTTTATAACCAATTTTTTTAATGATCAAACCTGCTGGTATAGACATAATTCCGTACCCAAGAAAAAAAGCAACTTGAATAAATGAAGTTTCAAAGGGATCTAATGTCAACGCCTTTTGCAATTTTGGCATCAAAACGTCATTGAAATTTGTTGCCACTGCCCACATGAAAAATAAACTTGTGAGCACCATTAAAGGAATCGTGTAATTTTTACCCTCTTCTAGCTTTACATCGTTAAAACCAGAACCTGAAGAAACTCCTGCCATATTATTTAATTATTCGTTAAAAAGGTTTACAATCTAATAATTTCCAAATAGAAAATCAGGCTAAGTTACTATTAATGGTCTTATCACCATAATATTAAAAGAAAAAAATAAACATAAAATTTACAACTACTTAGTTAAAATACTAAGTAGTTGTAAATTAATTAAATATAAAAATAATGTACTAATTATCTATAAACTTCTTGTAATATAAGCTCTTCTGTATGCGTAAGATCTTGTACATATTGAACTATTTGAGGAAATATTTCTTCGAAATCAGTTTTAAACTCATTGTAATTATTAATAAGATCTTCCAATGAATATTCAAGATTTGTTTGAAAAGTATCTCTACGCGTAATTTCTCTCATAAAATTATGAACACCTTGTACACTAGAGTAATTCACCAACCAATTATCGTTGATCATTACAGAAATAAGTTTTTTTAATTTATACGGAAGAATACCATGATTACTCTCAATAAAACGATAACTGTCTTTCGCAAAATTATCAAGGCTATCGTTAGAATAATTGCTCCAATTTGCTGCCAAGAAATGGTCGTAGAAAATATCTATGATCTTTGAACCATGTTTGGAATATTTTGGATTCAACTTTTGCAAACTCCTATGATAAACCGGATGCTCTTTTACAAAAAGAGATATTTTTTTATTCAATTCAATACCATCAATAATATTTTGAGTGTATTTATCAAAATTAGAAGTTCTAACTATTTCGCCGATCAAACAACCAAGCATTTTTTCTCCAAGGTTTCTCGACAAGTAAAGATTAACTAAATGGTTCATAGTAGTGTTTGTTTGGTTTAACTATTTATTTTATTAGACCGGGTTTCCCCTAATATTTATTTCTTAGAATTTATATCTTACAAATGCCTCCATTGCTGAATATTCGGCAAGACCTAATTTGTTGTACAACTCTGCTGTACCTCTGTTTCTTTCTTCTGCACGTTGCCAGAATTCTCTTGAGTCTGAACCTTGGAATACCACACCATCTTTTTGTGACTGGTGTTTCCATATTCCAAATCTTTTCTTTAATACTTGATCAGGACTCATTGGCACTGCCATTTCTATTTCATGAATATCCCACTCTGCCCAAGCACCTCTGTACAACCATACCCAACAATCGTTCATGAAATCTTTTCCTTTAAGTCTTCTTAATGCTTCAAATACGATATCAAGACAAACTTTGTGAGTACCATGTGGATCGGCAAGATCACCTGC
>JANOTP010000184.1:0-3902 GCA_031416415.1 Cytophagales bacterium
GGAATTTTGAAAAAGGCCGTTCATTTCAGACTTGGATGGATAGGTACGATGATGTTTATTTGCAAAGCAAACATTTGGTTGAAACTAAACTAGATTATATTCATAGTAATCCATTACAAGCACATTGGAATTTAGCAAAAAGACCAGAAGAGTATCGGTACTCTAGTGCAGTATATTATGAAAAAGGAATACAACCACTACTTAAAATAGTCGACTATAGGGAATATTTTGGTTGATATTTTCAATATATTGGACTTTAAAAGAACTTCAAAGAGGTGTCAGGTAGAAAGACCGCAATGCTATCAACTTAGTGATAAGTTGCATATACAATAATATGTAAAAACTTCGCATAGTACAATTATGTTATGATTTTCAAATAAGTCTGCTACTAATCCTTAAAATATTTTGCATAGAATTACCTTTCTCCAAGAAGGATACTTAATTCTTTGGGCAATATTTTAGAGGCTTTCTTCTGTAAAGTCTACTTGTAGCAGGGATACGATCGAGCATTGTTTCTCTGTGCAATTTCTCGTGGGAATTGCCTGTTTTCCTTAATGGGAATAGGTGATAATTGAATGACACATGTTAATTCTTTCAATATAGGGGCAATTGATTTAGTACTATGTATCAGCTCAATTATTCTATTTCTTAAGTATCTATAAGCATTCTGCCAATTGTACTTGTATTTATACTTTCTGTTTTTTGTCTTTGAATCGATTATTTGCTGAGCTTCTGTGCTGATAAGTTCGACTAAATTCAACATAAAAATATGCGAATAAAACTCTTGATAAACCCCTTCGGTTTTTTTACAACCAAAAAATTCCAATTTCATTTTGGGCTTCAATTTTTTAATTCCCTCTTCTATTCCCCAGCGTTTAAAATATAGAGTACCCATTTCTTCTGAAGTAATCTCTTTTAAATCAAATAGATTACTTACTAACAATTCAACTTCTCCAGTTTTAAGTAAAACTTTTGTTACCCTTACTTTAATTGTTTCAAAAGGCAAATTCAATTTTTTCGCTTTTCTTTTTTCATCCTTAGTTGGCTTCCAGTCAATAATAAAATCATTACCCTCCATTTGCATTACTTTTTTGGCAAAATGAGATCTTGCTGTAGCCATACGAATACACATTTTAAAGTTATTTCTTAACAAATAATTGACTGTCTGTAAATTATCAAAACCTCTATCAAGTAATACAATTGTTTTCGTTTGCTGACAGATTTGAGGTAGCATTTTTCGAAATAAACTCTGCTCGCCAACATTCATATTATTTATTGTACATCCTAGAATATAATTACCCAAAACATCATAACATAGAAGTACTCTAGCTAAACAAGTCTTAGTACCTTTATGGGTAGATGCGTAAATACCGAACTTTTCTTTTAATTCTGGTGATGTTGGTAAAGAAACACTAGTGCCATCAAAGGCAATGAGTTGATAACCTTTCCAAAGTTTCAATTCCAAAGATTGAATATGGGTTAGAAGTAAGTTGTTGAAATCTTGGAAAAATATACTTTTGATTTTATATCGAGCTTTTGAAAAAGCAGCGCCTGTTAGTATTTTTTTGTCTAATTGAGGGAGAATCTCTGCTATATTAAACTGAACAGATTCTTTGAATAGATGAAGAATTGAAGAAACAATAACAGGAAAACTAAGGATAGAAGTACGGGTAAAATCCTGCTTATTTACTCGATATCTACTGATAGTCTGTGTCTTATAAACTGTACTAAATATTTTTTTGAGAAATTCTTGAGTTGAATTTCCCTTTTTCGAGGTGATATTTTGTATTCATCAGTATTGGCTTTATGTTATATGAATTTACAATATAAAATCCTATATAACAATGACATATCACTAAGTTGATAGCATTGTGGTCTTTCGACCTGACACCTCTTTGAAGTTCTTTTGAAGTCCAATATATTGAAAATATCAACCAAAATATTCCCTAAAGTCGACTATTTTAAGTTGAGGTTGTATTCCTTTTTCATAATATACTACACTAAAGTACCGATACTCTTCTGGTCTTTTTGCTAAATTCCAATGTGCTTGTAATGGATTGCTATGAATATAATCCAGTTTAGTTTCAACCAAATGTTTGCTTTGTAAATAAACATCATCGTACCTATCCATCCAAGTCTGAAATGAACGGCCTTTTTCAAAATTTCTGATCTGTTCGACAATATCATTTCGTCCCAAAGCTTCCAGTTTAATTCTGATACGCGTCGAAGTAAACTTTTTCATGTCCCTCATATAAGACGACAATTCGTTACTTCCTCGAAAATAAACAATAAAATGTACATGATTTGGCATAATTACATAACCAAGTGTATCAGCTTTAAACTTATCATTTACAAATGCCAAACTTTCTTCAATAAGCTGATATGAATCTGATAGCCCAATTAAATGTTTAAAATTATTGCAGGTGGTTGTTACAAAAAAGCAACATTCATTCTTATAAAGATCTTTATTACGTAAGCCCATTGTTAAAAAATATGAACAATGATAATCGAATTTACAATTAACTAAAAAGCAAAGTCAATTATAACCTTACATATGTGGGGGTAATAACATAAATAATCCAAAATATTAGGCTCCACGAGAACTCCATACAGGTGTCAGGTCGAAAGAACGTGACACCACCGCCGACTTTAGACTACTTCGGAAGACCTGACAGCACTGGAGTGTCAACCAAAATAGAAAATATGACAAAAACTATACAACTTCACTTGTTTAAACCATAGAAGTCGCTAGTCCTTGCATCGGCGCCAGCTAGGGGTTAGTTAGTTCTTGCTTAATATTTTCATATAATACGAATATGTTTTTCAAAATTACTTCTAATTCAATTTCAGATTTATACTTAGGAAGATTATATTCCATTCTATTATAATTAGAATCAAGTTCTTCGCATATAAAATCAAAGCGTTTGTATAATAACCATTCTTCATTTTTTGTATAAAAGAGCCTAGCTTCAACTAATCCATCATTAAGCTGTAAACCCAACTCCAAAGAACTATCATTATATTTAAAACAAACCTTATACATTTTATCTTTGGGAAAATAAACAACTGACTCATCAATTAATTTTAGTTTATTTTTATACATCTTAGTATCATTCCCTCTTAATCTATTCTCAAAATCATTATGGACTTCACAAATCAATTTATATCGACTTACAAAATCTATCTTATTCAAAATTGATTCTAAAACCATAATTATTCAGCTAAATATTTTATTTTAACGTTTACCTTTTTTAATTGATTAAAATCACTTAATACTTTTTGAAATTCAGTACTTGATTCAAAAAATACTTTATTCGTTGTTGGAATTTCCAAAAAATAATCACCACTAAGCTTTGTTCCTTTAGGTAGTTTGCTCGAATTCAAAGTACTTCCAACTGGATATTTTGTTATTATCTCATCTAAGTAATTTTTAAAAGTTGATGACTTAATATCACTTAATGTTGTTGCCTTTCTAGAGATTATTTCTTTCCCTGGTATATAGGAATCCAACCTTTTACCTGCTTTTCCTCCAATTCCCTCTAAAACAATTTCATTAAATTCATAAACACTTCTTGCTTTCGCATTAAAATCATTTCCTCTTTTCCATAAAGCCTGCAATTCAGGCCAAGTAAGCTTCCTGCCTTTTGAAGAAGCAAGATCTCTCGCTAGCGCCGACGTCCGTCGGTACTACTTATATAGAAGGGCGTCCGCCCGCTGTTTACAACAATGAGTACTATCGATCATACACAATTTCCAATACTGCAGGTAAATTCGCAAAATTTCTAGCACTACTATAAAGCCAATCTTCCGCCTTTGCAACAAAACCTGAAACTACTGGATTTTCATGAATATAATTCAGTTTCTGATAAAAAACTTCATCACTCCATATTTCAACAGTATGA
>JANOTP010000185.1:0-5255 GCA_031416415.1 Cytophagales bacterium
TACTGTTACAGTTCCGTCAATTCCTGAACAAATAGGAGAGGTGCTTGTAACAGTTAATCCAATGCTTGCTGCTGAATTAATAGTAGTTGTAACCGCCGTTCTACCGCATGGAGGAACTACTCCAGTAGTAATAATCCAATCAAATAATTGACCATAATAGGAAGGTGTTTGCACAGCAGCAAATCCACTTCCGTAATTCCCATAACATAGACCTTCAATACTGTATACGCCAGATTGGCTTGAGGGATAAGTTGTACCAGAGTCAAACCATACACCGTTGGCTCCTCCACCTAACACTGGCGCATAAACGCCTACATAATAAGTACCAGGAGTAAGCGTAATATTAACAGCAATAGTATAAGGTCCACCTCCTGTAGGTAAATTAACGGGTGTGGTTTGAGCATGAATGGTACTGCCATCCAGCGATTTTAAAATCATAATTTTAACTCCATTTGTTGTATTGTTGGATGTCCATATTTTTACACTTTGAATCGTCAAATCTGTTGTCACAACCATTTTATGAGCCCATCGCGGAAGGCTATTTGAAGCTACATAACCCGCTTCGTTCCATGCTGCTGGCACATTTATTACAGGTTTACCACCATTATAAGTAGCAGAGCCTGTATTTTGTTGAACATAATAAGTTGTTGAAGCCGTTTCATTAAAAGTGTAGTTTGCACCAGTGTACAGAGGCGTTTGACTAGTGGTTGAAGTGTACCAATCGTAAGGACCTCCCGCTGTATTTACGCTAAGCGTAACTGACCCAGGACCGCAACGAGTTGCATTTGTTACACCTAACGAACTTCCCGAGGTAACTAGTATTTGATCTAATTTAGTACAAGAAGATTGAGTTACTTCTACAATGTAAGTGCCTCCCAGTGTTGTAGTATAGGTATTAGCAGTTAAGGAATTTGTAACCACATAACTTCCATCTTTTTTCCATGAAAATGTTCTACCAGCAGACTGTGCTACATTTGAATTTAAAATAACATTACCCGAACAAAAACCAACGTCTGGCCCTAAGTTTGGCTGTGGTGCAGGACATATAGAAGCCATTTTAGTATACAATACATTTAAAAGAGAATAGGAATCTGTTCTATCTTGACCTAAGTCCCAGATCATAATCCCTTGTCCGCCTTGATCGGTTACCCATTGAGCTTTATTTTCAAGAGTAGTTTGTCCATTATAATAATATCCTGAGTAAGTGTCAACGTTATAACTAGCGGCACCAACAGAAAAACTTCTATAATCAGATTCCAACGTACGACCTGGATTTCTTCCATAAAAAGGAATACCTAAATACATTTTACTTTTTGGTACTCCCTTAGCACTGTTCCATTGTCCAAATGAGGCTTGCGCATCTGCTTCAGAAGAATGATTATTAGCATTATAACTTGAAGGAAAATCGTAGGCCATGATGTGAAAATCATCCACATATTGAACAGCATTTGCATTGAAATAATTTAGGTGATTTATGCCACCTGTATATTCACCACCTACAGCAACACCAATTTTTATAGCAGGATTAGTTGAAGCAGCAATTGCAGCATCAAGAGCGGCAAGAAGTGCTTCGTGATTTGTTCTAGCGCCCACTGTAGTAGGAAATTCCCAATCCACGTCAATTTCATAAAGATTATGTGTCACTGCAAACTGTACGAGCTCACTTACAAGAGTTGCTCTATAAGTAGTATTTCCACAAACCGCATTTAATCTTGCAGACCTTAAATTACCACCATCTGCTCCACCAAGAGAAATACTAAGTTTTGTTCCATAAGTAGCACAATTACTTTTTACCGTAAGGAAATGAGTCATGCTAAAATCCCATTCAGAACCAAATCCAGATGTTGTGATTAGATTTCCAGTAGCATTAGGATTTATAAAAGCATATATAATGGTATTTACCTTAGCATATTGAATATTTGATGTACTAGCATCCCTGTAACTTGGTAAATAACCAACTATCTTTTGGGCGTTTACTGAATAAAGAGAAAATACCATTAAAATAGCTACAATTAGTTTTTTTATCATAATACTCTGATCGTTAGATTTAAAATTATTCTTATGAATTATTGTCTAGAATATATACTTCAGAAAACTGAAAATGGGAATGTTTTTTCTTATTAAAAGCCTAAAAAGTAGAAAATAAGAATAAAAAACAGAATCCATTATTGCGGTTAATAGATGCTAAAAAGATTATATTTTGATTTTAATGAAGGTTTATAAGATTTTTATAACGCTATAATTCTAAGAGAGATAAAAATTTATGGATTACTTAACGCTTAGTAAAAAACTCAATTTATAGATGAGCTCATTTTCTAATTTAAATAGCGTTATCTTTGTCAAGAATTTTAAATACGATAATTTTGACAACATTCGCTGATTTGGGGATTTCTGAAGACCTAATTAAAGGTTTAGCAGAAAAAAAGATACTTACCCCTACAGAAATACAAAAAAAAGCCATTCCATTTTTATTAGAACATGGAACAGATCTTATTGCACAAGCCCAAACCGGAACTGGTAAAACAGCAGCCTTTGGTCTCCCTTTATTACAGATCGTAAATCCAGAGGATGAGCATGTACAAGCTTTAATTCTTTCGCCTACACGTGAGCTAGGACAACAAATTGCGAAACAATTGTTTCACTTTACTAAATACGCAGGAAAAATATTTACCGAAGCCGTTTACGGGGGTGCACCAATTGATAAACAAATGAGTGCGTTAAGAAGACCCACACAAATTGTAGTGGCCACACCTGGCAGACTCGTTGATTTAATCGAACGAAAAGCTATTGATTTAAGTCACGTTAAAACCGTAGTACTAGACGAAGCAGATGAAATGCTAAGTATGGGTTTTAAAAAAGATATCGATCTAATTTTAGCCGCTACAAATGGTAAACGAAGCACTTGGCTTTTTTCTGCAACAATGCCTGATGGATTAAAAGACATTGTTAAAAATTATATGTCACCCACGGCACATAAAATTCAAATAGATAAGAAAAGTCAAGTCAATAAAGATATTGAACATCATTATGTACTTTGTGATAGCCAAGACGATAAATTAAATGTTTTACTCTATTTCTTAAAAACACAAGCAGCTAACAGAGGTATTATTTTTTGCAAAACTAAAAACAGTACTCAAATTTTGGCAAAACAACTTCTTGCGAAAAATATACCTTCTGATGCTTTACACGGTGACCTACTTCAAAAGGAACGTGACAAAGTAATGCGTGCATTTAAAAATGAAAATCTTAGAATATTAGTTTCTACAGATGTTGCAGCAAGAGGAATAGACGTTGATAATCTAGCGTATGTAGTACATTATCAGTTGCCAGACGAAATCGAATATTATACGCATCGTAGTGGACGAACAGGTAGAGCTGGCAAGAAAGGTTTATCCATGATTCTAGCTACAGAAACTGAATTAAAGCAAATTAAGAATATTGAAAAGACGTTAAATATTTATATAGGGAGCGTTCCTAGATAATAAATATTCTTCTTGAAAAAAACACTTTTAATAAGTGTTTTTTTTGTCTGTGACATAATTATTATAAAGAAACTTTGAGTTAATATTTATAAAAAATTGGTATAATGTAATTTCTTATAAAACTGTTTTTGAAACCAGTAATCTCAATCCTTTTTTTTAATTTATGAAAATAAGTTATTTTATAAATCAATTTCATTCCATATCAATAAACGGTAGGTATATATATGGATATTTATGTTTAATGAATGTTATAAGTTCGAAAAAAGCAGAACAATTACCGGATGAACTAAATGATATAATTAGCTCTTTTCTCCCAACTGATAGGCTAGATTTATGGCAAAATAAAGCAGATGAAGTATTACCTCCCGTTGTTTTAAATAGTGATAATAAGCAAGAGTTCTATAAATTTGTTTCTAATGAATCGATCATTCATATTCGAGAATACTATAAGTCACAACCAGCTATTATTTTAGATGTAATTGAAAATATTATTTGGCTAGGTCTTTCTAATTTATACTGTGGTTTTAATAGCAATCATACGATTGAGTATATCAAGGATATTATTGAATTAATGATCAAGGAGGGTGTTGATTTACCAGCTTTTGATAAAGTAAAAATGTTATCTGTTAGCGAAAGACGAGGATGGGGAGAATATACGGAAATACAAAAGTATCTGTAATTTTACTTTTGTAAATTTGTTTTATTTTGAACACATAGAACAAACCTATTTAATCGTTGGTTGTAATGTTAGGATTCAATAAAGTATATTCGATTTGCTGAAGATTTTGTTTACAGTACAGATATTCTGAGGGTATAATGCGCTAATAAAAAAAAGTTCACTTCTATGAAGTGAACTTTTGGTTTATTGTTATTTTATTGATGATAATTCAAGGAAAGAGTAAAGAGATTATAAATAGGGACTATTCATAATTAATATTTTTTTAAGTTTGTCTAAGTTTAAAGTATCGGTAATATCAACTGAGAATCCTAGAATATTCCTTTTCCCTGTTAATGGGTTTGTAAATGGAATTTTATGAGTTTTAAAAACAAATGACCTTCCTCTACTTAATGTAAAACTTTGATTTGGCAGTTCGATACTTTTGTTTTCATTTAAAACTTCATCGTCAGATTTTTGAATAATTTCCATTTCGTGTTTATCATGCACGAAAAAACTATCGTGTTTTCCTATAACGTCTTTCTCGTTCGCACCAAATAATTCTGCTTCTAAAGAATTTATTAGGATATACTTTGAATTTTCATCTTTAATAAAAACAGGAAAGCCCAAATTTTCAATAATGATTTTTAAGAAAATATAACTTTTATCGTCAGGATGAACCCTAGGTTCATTGTCCTTTTCTGATTTATTTATTAGATCGGTCAAAACAATATTGGCAGTACTACCTTTATAATTATATATAGAATTTTTAGCTTCGTTATAATTTTCAACAATTACATTTTCTATAGTATATAGTATACTTTTTAACTTGTTTTCAAGATAAATGATCTTATTTTCATTTTCTACTATTATATTATTGCTATTATCTCTCATATCTCTTTCACATTTGAATTTTTAACCATATTCAAATTAGCATTATATTTTTATAAAATAAAAGTTAAAATTGTATTATTTTAATACATCGAAAACTACCAATAGGTTGATTTTATATAATATACTTGGTACCATAAAGTTTGTATTCAACCTTCATTAAGTCCTATTGATTGGCTCTGTTTCTTGAAATAATATCTTTTTGCATGAAAATCATTAAATTACGA
>JANOTP010000186.1:0-2729 GCA_031416415.1 Cytophagales bacterium
GAGCCGATATTAGATTTCCCTGCTATGTGGTGGAGCACTTCGTTCAAAAAAGAAGCATCCGAAGAGGCAGCGCAATTGTATCATTTCGATTTGGATAGGGTGAAATGGTTGAAAATATTTGTCTATGTGAGCGATGTGGGCACAGAAAATGGTCCGCATTGCTACATCAAAGGGAGCCATATTACGGGAACCAAGCCGCAGGAACTTCTCAAAAGGGGTTATGCGCGCATTCCGGATTCAGATTTAAAGAAATATTATAACAAGCAGAATTTTGTAGAACTTTGCGGAACGGCAGGAACGGTATTCGCGGGCGATACGAAATGTTGGCACAAAGGAAAACCACTCATGAAAGGACACCGATTGGCATTCGATTTTGAATACACAAGCAATACCATCGCCTAAATCAACCATTCCGGCATTTTCTTCTCCGGCTTTAGCCAACATTCTTGCGCCATCCTTTGGTAAAGTTTTTAACCAAGTGATGGAGTTTTTGTATGAACAATGCTCACTCCACATTACTGAAAAGATGGATAGCTCAGTAAAATTAGGCACTCGGCCTAAAATTTCAATGATTCTATCGTATTCTTCGGGGCGTAAACCTAATTCTTTAGCAGTTTCGGGGGTGGTAAGTTGCGGAGTTTTCAATGTTGCTTTGTATATTTGAATTCGGTTCAAAGTTAAAAATTCAAATCAGTTAGCGAAAGTCAAAATACATCTATTATCAACATTAATGAAAGCTACTTTTACTTTTTTGTTTCTGGTATTGTTTATTGGTAATCAAGCCATTTCTCAAACCTTTGGTAACGAATGGATTAATTTCACTCAGAAATATGTCAAAATAAAAGTATCTGAAGAAAGCCTGTATAAAATTACTTTTGATGATGTTGTCGCTAAGAATTTACAAAGTGGAACAATAGACCCAAATAAGTTCCAAATCTTTAATAAAGGATTACAAATTCCTCTTTACATCACAGGAACAAGTGATGGTGTTTTTAATCAAGGAGATATCATCTATTTCTACGGAAAAAAGAATGACGCTAGTTTAGATAAAGTTTTATATAATAATCAAAACGACTTACCTAATGAAGACATTAGTTTGTTTACAGATGATAATTTTTACTTTTTAACCTATCATCCTACTCAAAACGGATTAAGATATAATATTAGTAATGAAGCTAATAGTGGTTTAACGAGTGAGCCTTTTATAATCGCAAAAGACAGATTAAATTTTGCTAACAACTATTACAACGGCGAATTTATTTTGGATGGGATGTCCTTATCAGAATATATTGAAGGAGAAGGTTATTTATGTGCTGCATTTGGAAAAGGACAGAGCTTAAGTTATAATTTAAATACTTCGGATTTTATAAACACGCCATCATATCAACCTAAATTATCATTTTATTTGGCTGGAAGATCTAATGCTTCATCAACAAACTCATCAGGACAAAATCACCACTTAAGAGTGAGCTTGGGTTCTACTACTTTGTTTGATTCTTTATATCGAGGTTATAAAACTGTTAGAAAAACCTTACCATTAACAATTTCTTCTTCAAGCACAACGATAAGTTTAGCTTCAATTGATGATTTAGGAGCTATTACTGATTTTCAAGCGCCTGCATATTTAGAAATTTCATTTGCTAGGAATTTAAATCTAGCTGGTAAAAATTCCTTGAGTTTTTATATGCCTGATGCGAAATCAAAGGGATTATTAACTTTTTCAAATTCAACCATAACAAATTCGCTTTTAATAGAGAAAAATGGTAACAGATTAATGTTTCCTGATAACACTTCTAGTAATTTACAATTTGTAGTTAATGATATTCAACCCATTAGAAATTATTTCCTAGGCAGTGTTAATGATGCAAGAAGTTTGATTTTAGAAGATGTGACTTTCAAAAATGTAAATGCTGCTTCCTCTCAATCATTTTTAATGATATCCCATACAAGCCTATCAGTAGGAGCTTTAGCTTATCAACAATACAATCAATCTATAGGCAAACAAACAGCTTTAGTTTACACCGAAGATTTGTATAACGAATTTTATTATGGCTTTCACCACCCAATGGCTTTAAGAAATTATTGCCATTTCATGATTGAGAAAGGGAATTTAAAACCTGAGTTTTTGTTATTACTAGGTAGAGGTTATGAAATGGTAAAACAAAATATGATAGCTGATTTGGTTCCCACTTTTGGATTTCCGGCCAGCGATAATATGATTACAGCCGGCTTAAATGGAAGTAATTTAGAGCCAGGCTTAGCAACTGGTAGAATACCGGCGAGAACTAATGAAGAAGTTGACAATTATTTAAACAAATTAAAAGTTTATAATGGTTTAGGTAATGATATTTTGAGGAAGAAAATATTGCAAGCTACAGGAGGTAATACAATATTTGAGGTAAACAGCTTTGGAAGTTATCAAAATAGTTTTTTTGAAAAAAGTAAAAGTGAGTTTTTGGGTGTGACTAGATCTAGAGTATTTAAAAATGTTACGGCTCCTATTACAGAAAATTTAACTCAGAGAATAATTAATGAAACAAAAGACGGCTTATCATTAGTATCTTATTTTGGGCATGGTTCTGCAACCGGAACTGAAATATCTTTTGGTAAAGTTAGCGATCAACAAAACAAAAATAACCCAACAATATTTTTAGTAAATGGATGTAGCACAGGTGCTTGCTTTAGCAATACCAAATCTTTAGGAGAAGAATATATTTTAGGAAAAGATT
>JANOTP010000187.1:0-11070 GCA_031416415.1 Cytophagales bacterium
ATTTAGGCAAGTACAAATACAAGGCCTTCTTGCAAAAAAAGTTGTTTATAACATTGGTGATATCGACTTGTCAATGTCAAAATATACGTTGTTTAATTCGTATGCATCTACTTCTTCTGAATTTGAAAGTGAAGCATTTAAAATAAGAAGAGGCATTGTTGATTACGAAAATTATAATTATGGAAACAAATGGAGACTTCAAGGCATACAGGCGGGAACAACAATTGGATTTACTAAGATTATTAAAGATATAACTATTAGTGCATTCGGTACACGTTCTATTCCTTCAAATTATTTAAATACACCTGATCGATTATTGTATGGAGGTGTTGTGAAAATTAAACAAAGTAAATATGCAGAAATTGGAGGAAATTTGGTTAGTCTTTCTGATGTAGTAGGTACCGTTCAAGATTCAGTTATTTTTTATAAAAACACAGTGCTTTCTGGAGATTATAAATTTTCTGTTTCTTCTAGAACAATCAATCTCGCAATGTATGGAGAGGTTGGTAGATCTTTCTATGATTTAAATTTAGTAGATGCAAAACAAAGAGTTAAAAAGACTGACGGTTTTTTTGACATAAGTGCAAGTGCAAATCATAAATATATACCTTTTTCTCTTTCGGTAGGCTATCGTTTAGTAGGCCCAGATTTTTCAAGCCCAGGAGCACAAACATTGCGAACATTAGACGATCAAACAGGTGTACTATTGACTCAAGGAGGAGCTGATACGTCTTTAGGACTACCAGCCATGAATAGAAATCAAACTATATTTGATCGTATGTCGGATTTGAATTTATATAACAGATCACTTTCTACAACACTTATGTATTTTAATCCAATATATAATAATTCTACACCTTTCGGTGCGGCTACTCCTAATAGGAAGGGAATTACGGTGGATTTAAAATATGGTAACAAAGATTCCTTACTATATATAAATTTACATGCTCAACTACTTTCAGAAGTTTTAGGTACTGGAATAAAGGATAAAAGAAAATTTATACTAATAAATCCAGGCGCAACATTTAACCTTAATCGTTTGATAGGAACTAAAAAACTCCTTGCATTAAGCGGTGCATTAAGGTATGAAAAAACTTCTGGTTCAGAAGCGGCACAAATTGATTTGACCTCTACATTACTAGATGGTAGCTTGACTGTTGAGACTTTTAAGGGATTTGATTTAATAGGGGGAATGAAACTACTTTCTGCAAAAGGAACAGAATATCTTTTTATAAGAGATGGATTTAATACGATTATAGATTATCAACAAATTAACCCTAATATCAATCAGACCGTTTACTCTGGTGGAGTTCGATACCGTTTTACTAATTATATATTTCTTGCAGCAAATTTATTTTTAATTGACAATGCAGATAGAAATGCTTCTTCAAGTAATTATAAAATAAATCAATACTACTTTAGTTACATCATGAGATTCTAAAATACTAGATATATGAAAAAAACAATAACATATTTATTAGTGATTGGTTTAGGGGGGATAATTTTTCTTTCTTGCAAAAAATATAAAGATGAATTTTATGGCCCAGGGTTGGGAGTAGCTCCTGATGACTTTAGCGCTTCGGCAATAGTTGCAAGCAATAACAATCCAAACTTTATATCACAAACTGTTAATTTTCAATCTACATTTAATGCAACAGTAAGATGGAAATTAACTTTAGTTGGTCAAACTTCTGGAGCTGTGAAATTTATTACAGGGTTATCGAACAAAATTGATGGTACTAATGCAGTTTGGAATGGCTCTACAGATACAATAAAACTTTTTAATAAAACCGAGACCGTTATTGTTACGTTGACGGCCTTAGGATGGAAAGAAAGTTTATCTACCTCCATAACGGTAGGTGGTGAAAAAGACCGAGGAAATCTCTTAGGAACTTTTGAAAATATAACAGTTGACCATACGGCTAAAAATTTTCAAGATCCTAGTGGTTTATATTGGTTCTACTCTTTTGAACCAAACGAATATGATCTTGTTGATAGAGTTACTGATGCAACTGCACCACAAGGAATTCATGCCTTGAAAATAAGTGGACATGATGCTAGTGCTAGTTATTATATCGGTCAAGTTGGTTTAAGTGCACCTGCAGGAGTATTCAACTTTGGAACAACCACGTTAGATGATTTCTATTTTAATTTTTATGTTAAGGGTTCTGGATCTTCTTCTAACAAAGACTATAAAATGGTCGTACAAGTTTTTGAAGATGATAATGGCGGCGGAATTTTATACGATGGCTTAGAAGATAAATATACTTCTACCATTTCATTGCAATACGATGGGTGGAAACTTCATAAAATTAAGTATTCTAGTTTTATGTTAGATGTAGCAGCTGCCTCCTCTCCATACAAATCTCATAGCCAAGATAAGATTGCTAACATAGGATTTTTCTTTGGTGCTAATACTGCTGCAGGACTTTCTTCTACAGAAAAAATTGAGTTTGAATTAGATCATTTTAGTATTACTACCAATGGCCCAATGATACCATAACTTTATGAATAGAAATTATTATTTAGTTCTCTTATTATTTTTTACTTCCTGTGCAGGTTTACAGAATGCTACTCTGACAGAAGATCAGCCGTTGGCGCACCAAGATAGTGCAACGATGAATGCTCCTACATTACCCGTAATGAAATTTAATAAGGGTGTGTTACTCGATAACACTACAGATATTTCTAAATGGGAAGCTTCGCATGCAACTATATCAGTAGGGAAGACCAGTACTTCTCTCTCTGTTGATCTTAAAGCTGTAGGAGGCGATTGGGAACAACTTTCCAGAAAGTTTTTACCACTTGATTTTTCAGAAGCACCTTTCATTTTAGTGAAAGCAAGGGTAGATGTAAAGAGTAAAGATTCTCTCAAGATAAGAATTGATTTAATCGACGAAGATGGTTATGCTACCAATTATGTTCCACAAGAAAGATATATTCGTTCGAGAGTAGATGCTAAAGTGTATAAATTTGTTTATGCAGGAAATTGGGTTCAAAATTATCCTAGCCGTAAAGATGTAAATCCTAAAAGTATAGTAGAAATAAAAATCAATTTTAGTGGAGGAGGACCTAACTATACTGGAAAAGTATTTATTGATGAAATTTTAGCTTCAGATGGAAAAAAGAAAGATGCTGATCCAAATAATTATGCCTTGTTTGATTTTAGTGACGGCACCTCCGGTTGGTGGTCTGCTAATAGTATAGTACTCACGGGCGAGGAAGTAGATTCAAAAGATGTTATGAAGATGGTGCTGGAAGAAGCCGGTCCGGGCTGGGAAGGTATAGGGAATAAATTTGATAAAGCGATTGATTTTTCAAAAACACCAATTCTTAAAGTGCGAATGAAAGCTTCTAAAGCGGGTAAACTTCGTATTGATATAAATGATGTAAAAGATTACTCAACGAATGCGACTCCATTGTCGTTGGATTTTCCTGCCACCGAAGAGTATGTAGATATTTTCTACGACTATACAAATCATTTTTCTCAGTCGTGGCCCAATAATCAAGCGGTAGATTCTTCGCAGATTAAGGCTATTAAATTTCATATAAATCCACCTGACAATCCTGCGTATTCAGGTGTAGTATTAATTGATGATATTACTTTAATGACAGTTGAAGAATATAATAAGTTGAAAAAATAAATTACTTTCTATGCTTAAAATTAACTATCTTTTTTATTCTAGTATTATAATATTGTTTCTTTGTTCTTGTGGAAATGCTAAGAAAGAAATTGATACAACTTCTTTTGTAAAAGTGAAAGAAGGGAAATTTGTTAAAAATGGAAAGCCCTATTTCTATTTGGGTGCTAATTATTGGTGTGGCATGAACTTGGGGGTTGCTGGAGAAGGAGGAAGCAGGGAACGACTAAAAAGAGAATTAGACCAGATGCAAAGTCTCGGTATTTCCAACTTGCGTATTTTGGCACTTACCGAAGGTCCTGACGGAAGTCCTTACCGAATTTTGCCAGCAGTGGTAGATACGCCAGGAGTACTAAAGGAAGAGCTTTTAGTGGGGTTAGATTTCTTTTTAGATGAAATGGGAAAAAGAAATATGACCGCTGTCGTAGTACTAAATAATTTTTGGCCTTGGTCTGGCGGAATGGGACAGTATTTAAAATGGAACGGCGCAGATTCAATTCCCTATCCACCACCACATATTAATGGCGATTGGGATGTCTATCAAAAATTTATAGCACAGTTTTATTCTAATCAAAAAGCAGTAACTCAATTTAACGAAGCACTAAAAAAAGTACTCACAAGAAAGAATACTGTAAACGGTAAGTTGTATGCCGAAGATCCAACCATTATGTCTTGGGAGCTTTGTAACGAACCAAGAGGTATTGACAATGTTGTTGTGTTTAATAAATGGATTGATAGCACTGCGAACTATATTAGAAGTATGGCTCCATATCAATTAATCACAACAGGTTCTGAAGGAATCACAGGATCGCCTGAATACAGTGGAGTAGATTTTGAAAAAAATCACGATGGTAAAAATATTGATTATACTACTGCGCATATTTGGATTCAAAATTGGAATTGGTACGATCCTGCAAAACATGATAGCACTTATCCGGCAGCTAAAGAAAAGATGTTGGCCTATTTAAGGTACCATGCAGAAGTTTCTAAAAAGCTAGGAAAACCTTACGTATTAGAGGAATTTGGTATTATGCGTGACAGTGGTAGTTTTGTTCCCACAGCAGATACTAAGCACAGAGACGAATATTATAGACTTGCCTTCGATGAAGTTTACAAAATGGCGCAGAAAGGTGAAGCCTGTGGCGTTAATTTCTGGGCATGGGGTGGAGAAGGCCGTCCTGCTTCATTAGCGAGCTGGTGGAAAATAGGAGATGATCTTACAGGAGATCCACCACATGAGCCTCAAGGCTGGTATTCTGTAAATAATACAGATACTACTACTCATGCTGTGATAAAAGAATACGCAGAGAAGATGAATGGAATGAATAAATAAAAAAAGATCTAGAGTAATTAAAAAAAAATTTGCTCTTGCTCTTGCTCAAACTCTTGCTTAAAGAATATAGTTGTAGAAATAAATATCAAAAAATATACTAATAATTTAAATCGAAGAGGTAGAAAATATTTTCTCCTCTTCGATTTTTTTTAAATTACTCTTTCAAAAATGCTTTGAGTAGTATACCTTCCGAAGATTCCAGTCGTATATAATACATACCTTTTTTAAGCATTGAAACAGGCAGGATTATTTCTTTGTCTAAATTTTTCTGATTTGAGGTATAGATCAATTTACCAAGGATATCTGTGATGGAAATTTTCTGATAATTACCAGTAGGTTGATTAAAAGAAATAGTAAGGAAATCCGAAGCGGGAGAGGGGTAAATAGTTATTATTTCATCCATTGATTTTTTTACTCCATTTATAATGTTGCTGTATTGAGCTTCATAAATGGTGGTTGTTTCTGGAGTATTAAATTCATACTCCGCATTAGTTGAAGCACTCTCCCAATCAGTAAAATATAAGGTTTCAGTATTGACTATGACTTGCTCAGGGGCTTCTATTGTTCGAGTGATACCCACTACACTAGTAAAGGTGTGAGGTGTTTGTACTGTTTGTCCATCAAGCAATACTTCCAAACCTGCAGGCAACGTTTGAAGCGTTATTTCTGAAGTTTTAGGTAATACATCTCTATAGATAACATTAGATTCAAGTCCTTGGTTATCGGTTACTTTTAGATATATTCTATACCAAACATCAGAGGCTGTTTCATTAGTGCGCAATACGGCGTAGGTACCAGAGCTAATACCAGTAGTATTAGCTAGAGCAGGGTGTGTATGTATACCATGATGAAAATCAATCCACCACGTATATTGTGAGGCGTTAAGGGTTCCATCTTCTACGTCGGTGGCAGTACCTGAAAAACTTATATTTTCTCCCGCCTTGTAAAGGCTACCTAACACAGGAGTTGCAAAAGTCGCAACAGGTCGGGTATTATTCACTACTGTAAGAAGCGCTTCTGCACTCAGAATACTTCCCACTCCATTTGTAATGAGACATCTAAATTTAGCGCCGTTATCACTCAATTGTGCATTGGTAAGTATATAAGAATTAGTTGTTGCTCCCCCTATATCCACATTGTTTCTTTTCCATTGATACGTCAGCGTGGGATTTCCAGCAGCTGTTACTGTAAAGGTAGCGTCTTCGTTTTTAGGGATACTAATAGACACAGGCTGTGTAGAGACAACAGGATCTCCATTGGCGTTGTAAGTGATTTTCCATATTTTACCATCTGTAGAACTTGTGTTAGATCCAGTAGATCCTCCGGAAGAACCATTTCGTTCGATTACGTACATTGCTCCATTAGGTGTAACACGGATGTCCAAAATTCTTGATGCATCTGTAGCAAAGGTTTGTACAGTAGAAGAAGGTGTAGCGCTATTTGGGTCAAAATATTTTATATAATTTCCACAGTAATCTGCGAAAAAATATTTTCCAACATATTGTGCAGGAAACAATGGAGTAGATGGGTCATAGAAATTACCACCTATAATAGAACAGCTACCCCCACTATGGTTGTATGCATATAGGGGATCTTGGTAATTTGCTGGCGGAGTTTGAGTAGTTTTCATTCCTTCAATACCTGGCCATCCGTAATTTTTACCGCCAAATAATTCATTCACTTCTTCCCAAGTGCCAGCGCCAACATCGTTTATAAATATTCTACCTGTGCTTGATTGTACTAACATTTTAAATGGATTTCGAAACCCAAGAGCATATATTGCCCTCATATTTCCAGTGTTCATAGCGTAAAAGGGATTGTCTGTAGGAATTGTTCCGTCAGAATTTATCCGTAAAATTTTCCCTAGAAGATTTAAGTGTGATTGAGCATTAGAAGCTGTACCTGCTTCTCCTGTTGATATGTAGAGCTTTCCGTCGTTTCCAAAAGCAAGTGCTCCTCCATTATGAATGGTACCAGGATTGTCCCATTCCATTAATACTAATTCACTACCTGTCAGAGCTACATCTCCGTCTGCAGTGTAACGTAGAACCCTATTTTTGATAGGATCAGGATTGGCGGCCTTTAAAGTATACATTACATATACATAATGATTAGTGGTAAAATTAGGATCTAGTAGTACACTGAATAGTCCCTGTTCGTTGTAGTTCTCTACATTAGGAATATCTACAAAAGAAGTTGCAAGGAGTACATCGTTTTTAATAATCCTTACTTTTCCATCTTTTTCGGTAAAGAATACTCTTCCATCGGGAGCAAGGTACATTCCTACAGGATCTAATTGATCGGCTATTTGTGTGGCTACAAAACCAGTTGGAAGGGTGATAGCAAACGCTTGTTCGGAGTGCCATACCCAAGTTAGCAGTAATAATAGTATAATTTTTTTCATAAAAATTTGGATAAATAATAAAAACAGTAAGTATACTATCTAATATAATAAAAATATCAATACAATAAAAATAACTCATGATTATTAAATAGTACATCTAAGTGTCTAATGACCTATTTAAAATGTATGTTTTCTAATATTATCTATTTATAACATGTATAATAACTTTTTTGATCTATAGATTTAACAATAGAATAATATTGTTAAATCTAATTATTCGTTTAAGTGGTTATTTAATTAAATATAGATGAACGAATCTTACATGGTGAGTTTTTTCAACATAATCTTCTTTTTTTTTCTTGTCGTAGAAGAGACCTATAAAAACCACAACTCACATTTATTATGAAAAAACAATTGCTTTTTTTAATTGGCGTTTTAATCCACGTCACATTACAAGCCCAAACTGACACAACAAGTATTGGTAATATGGTGGACATAGATCTAGAAGATTTAATGAACATCAAGGTAAGCACAGCTTCCAAAAATAGCGAAGGCATACAAGAAGCCCCTGCGATAATAAGTATAGTAACTGCACAGGAGATTCAGTCCTATGGAGCACTTACGCTTACGGATGTTTTAAACCGAACAACTGATTTGTATATGACTGGGTCGTATTATTTCCCCAACAATCTTGCAGGTATGAGAGGCGATGTACAAACACATACTTCTAGCCATGTGTTAATTCTTATTGATGGAAGACCTTGTAGAGAAAGTTTTTATGGAGGTGTTGATCTTGCAGTGTATAATGCTTTTCCTGTCGCATCTATTGATCGTATTGAAATTATTAGAGGACCTGGCTCTGTGTTATATGGTTCGAATGCAGTTTCGGGAGTTATTAATATAATTACTAAGCAGCCAGAGTCCACTACCGGAATGGTTTCTTCTTCGATTGGTTCTTTTGGAACAAAGACTATTTCTTTTCTTCAAGCTTTAAATGAGGGAGATTTCAAGCTTACAACGGCTGCACAATATATGGATCAGCAAGGATGGAATTTTACTGCTGTGGATCAAAATGGCATTAAAAAATCTACAAATTACGGTCAACAAAATTTTGGTTTAAATCTTTCTATGAGTTATAAAAATGTAAGTTTTAAAAGTTTTTACGGAAATTCAGCTCGCGATATTTTTGGTGAACGACCACTGTGGAATACCGATGGATCATTTAATACACTCAATACGCATAGGGGGTTTGCTGATCTTGGTTTTAAACATGATTTTTCTAAAAAATGGAAGAGCAGCTTAAACGTAACTTATAATTATTTCGATCAAAGTTCTATCCGTGATGCTCGTCCTGTGAAATTTCTTTCGAATGATGTACTAAGCGAAATGACGCATTATATTGATATAAATGATAAATTCCATATTGTAGCGGGAGCACTTGCTAATGTAGTAACTGGTGTGGGTAAGGGAACAGATTCCAATACAGACCAACCAGTGGAATTAGTAAAAAATTATAATGACCTTCGATGGGCTACTTATGTTCAGGCAGATTATAAATTAGTTAATTTTTTGAAATTAATAGGAGGTGCACAATTTAATAAAACTCCTGGTACAGAAGGAAATTTATCTCCTCGTGGTGGATTCATTCTTAATTTTTCTCCTTCATTTGGAATGAAAGGTTTATATGGTCAGGCATTTAAATCGGCTTCGCAATCGGAACGTTTTACTATTATTCCAAATGTTAATTATGGTAATCCTAATTTAAAGCCAGAACTAATTTCAACTACAGATGCTCAATTCTTTTTTATACGTCCGAAAATACAGGTTACTGCAGGTGGTTTTTATTCCTATCAAAAGAATTCAATTGTACGTATTCCGTATCTTACCAATGCAATTATCTACACCAATCAGGGAAGTCTTTCTATGAAAGGTTTGGAAGGAGAAGTGAAAATAAATATTACAAAATTTTTTTCAATAAATTCGAATGCTTCTTATCAAACAAATGTTAATAATTTGCAAGAAAAGGATGTTACTGCTATTTCTAATTTAATGATCAAAGGTGGTGTTAGCTACCGTAACAAGTTAATTGATTTAGGAATATTTAATTCATGGTTTTCAAAACCATCTGATGTAATTAATTCACAGTCTAAAATTACTGATACTACTAAACTACGAAAAATCGTAAATCCAATACCAAAGGCATTTAGTTTATTATCAATGAATGTTAATCTAAATATAAACGCTATTTTCGGTTGGGTAGAAAAACCATGTCTTTTATTGAATTTCTATGGTGATAATTTATTAAATCAAAAAATATATAATCCAGAGTTTTCAAGAAGAAATGTTAATTCATTACCTGCGAGGGGAGGGATTGCTCTCTATGGAGGTTTGACTGTTAAATTTTAAATAGTTATGTAGGGATATTTTTTAGCAAGAGTGTGAGCAAGAATAAGAATTAGTAATCAAAAAATAACCTTGCTCACATTCTTGATAAAAGTAACAAAATTTTAAACTCCAATAAGCGCTGCCCCCATTACACCAGCAGAGTCGCCTAATTTATTTCTTACAATAGGAGTGCGCAATTCATCGTTAAAGATATAATCACGAACCCTATTAACACCTACCACATATAATTCTTCAATATTAGAAAGACCACCCCCTAATACAATAATATCTGGATCCAGAATAGCAATAAGATTGGAATATGCTTTTCCAAAATACGAGAAATAATCTGACATTATTAGTTTACTTGCATCATCACCAAGACGCGAGCGACGTACAATCTCTCTCATGTCAATTTTTTCACCATGCATTTGCTCAAATTTTTTCTCTACTCCATGTCCTGAAAGGTAGGTTTCTATACAACCAATTTTCCCACATACTTCGCATCGTTCACCTATAGAACTAATAATGCTGTGTCCCCATTCACCTGCTATCGATTGTAGTCCTGAAATCAATTTTCCATCCATCACAAGGCCTCCACCAATACCTGTGCCCATGATTGCTCCAAATACGATCTTCTTTCCTTTGCCAGCTCCAAAATTAGCCTCTGCCATCGCAAAGCAATTAGAATCATTTTGACGAGCGATTTTACGACCCATTTTAGTTTCTAGATCGGTTACAAAAGGCATAGTATTCATGCAGGATATATTCGCATTTTTTATAAAACCTGTTTTTTTAGATACAGCTCCAGGTGTACCAATACCAAAGGTGTGATGTTCGTTTTTTATTTTTTCGAGCATCTCTAAATAGAGTTCATGAATATTTGTAATTATATGATCATAACCTTTTTCTTGATTTGTTTGGATTCTTTTTCTGAACACCTCTTGATTTTCGTTATCAAGAATTAATGCTTCAGTTTTTGTACCGCCAAGGTCTACTCCGAATTTGAATGTTATTTTCTTTGGTCTCATTGAGGGATGATGCTAGTAAATAATATGTTCTGTAATAATAGATAGAATTTACCTTTTTGTCAAAATTGAGGATGGAAGTAATATGTTATGTACTTATTTCTCCTAATTCAGAACTCGTTTTTGTATCAATAAACTAGATTAAAAGTCTATAGGGGCTTATAATGGTATAAACAGGTTCCAAATGCCAATTTAAAGGAAAAAAGGTTCTCGTTATTGTCCATTTAGGACAAACTACTTATGGACGCATTCCATTTAACAGTAAACTATATTGAATTGTTAACTAAAACGATTTATTTAATTCGAACCCTAGGATCAACTAATGCATATAGAAGATCCACA
>JANOTP010000188.1:0-1950 GCA_031416415.1 Cytophagales bacterium
CAGTAATTACTTTTGCAGCTGAAGTAGCTTTGCAGCCCGAAAAGTTTGTTACCTCTACTTTATAGGAACCTGCTGCTAATGCAGTATAGGTAGCGCCTGTTCCAACTTGTGTTGTTCCGTTGAACCATTTATAAGACGCACCAGTACTTGCTGTCAATAACGCTGAACTGCCAGCACAGAATGAATTAACGGGAGAAGTTATTGTTGCAGTACAAGTATTAGTATTAAAAGGTTGAACATATTCTGTTAATACTTGAACCCAAAAATAACTATTTGTTCTGCGTGCATTGTTATACGCTAGGGTATTTGGCAAATTATACCCAAGTCTATTTTTAAAATGATTGTATGCACTTTCTTTTAGCATTTGTGTATTATTCGTGCAAGTTGGCCAAATTCTGCCATCTTCATTGCAATAAAGTACTCCAGGATGATCACCAAAAGAATTGCCACATATAGTAGGTGGAATTGGAATGGTACCCATATAAAATCCAAAGGTAGTTTCAAGAAATTCGGTCATTCTGTATTTTTGTTCAGCGTATAAATCTACTCCTTGATTCCATGCGATAGTAGCTCCGTCAAATGTTCCTCTAGAACCCATATTGGCATGATTGAAATCACGACATAGTTCCCAAGTAGTTCCATGTATTTTCGGATAAGGATATTTTGGAGGTTTTGCACCATCCTCTCTTATATAATAATATACATCTATATAATAGCGCCAGTCTGTAATGCATTTATCAAACATAACTCTATCTTCCAAAAAAACGGCACATGCCATTCTGCTGCGTATTTGCGTTTGTTGTGCATTGTTGTACCACGGAACATTCATATGAGTAGTTAGCCTTCTTGTAAAAACTTTGAATGCCGCAACTTCCGTTGTAGACCATCCTCCCCCTAAAGAATTTATTATCTCAGCGGCACCCATAAAATTTATTGCTCCCCAATGAATATTTAAATTTTGATCGCCATCTGGATCATTATAGACTGTCCAAGCATTTAGTATCTGCTTAGCTTTATTTGCATACGCTACATTGCCTGAATGATACCATACCAATGCACACTTATATGCTAGCAGCCCATCAGACATGTATGAATCAGCATCTGTCTGATTATTTAAAGATACCAATCCAAGGGGAATGTAGTTTAAATTTATTTGACTTTTTGTGCCGTTGTATGCGCTTATCCAAGGTTCTTGATTGGCAGTAATTTTTAATTTTACAAAATCCAAATCTTCTTTACTTTGCAAAATGCCCGGATGTTTAAATGCTTGCGCAAGTAAAGAAGTTGAAAAAAGACTTATACCTCCAATATAAAGTATAAATATTAATTTAATGAATTTTCTCATAAGCATAATGTGTTTAGATTTTTCATAATATTGTTTAGTTTTAATTATTAAAGTGGTGCTAGTTTTAGTTATCGCATAATAATTTTATTGTCTAACGATTAGATTTAAGTTTTACGAAAGTGATATAATATATTTATGCAAATTATTATTGGCTGTGTTAAATCGCCTATATGTATAGCGATGATATAATGATCATGTTAAGTCCTTGTTTATTTTCATAATTAGTATGTTTTACTTTTTAAAATTGGATACTATGTGTTCGTTTTACTTTAAACACATCTTGTAATGTTTAAGTAAACAGTTGTGTGATTTATTAAGCTTCACCTACTTGCCTAACTATCCTGCTGTTTATATAAGCTAAGAACAATGGGATTTACAATTTCAATAAATCAGGAAACAGTATATATGATGCTATCAAATGATACTATCATGAAACCGCCATATAAGATAACTCTGACAGATTTCGGACCAAGTGAAAGATCATATTTTCAAAATGTTTTACAGAGGATCTGAAAAATCCACGGGTTCGGGTCTTGGCTTATATGTAGTAAAAAAAATAGTAGAGCAGTTAAATGGCTCTATTGATTTCATTACAAACCAATCCT
>JANOTP010000189.1:0-21425 GCA_031416415.1 Cytophagales bacterium
GACATCAGAACCCTGAGAGAAAAGCATATCTCCTTGTCCTATCAATTGTTCTGCGCCACTAGCATCTAGAATAGTTCTAGAATCTATTTTAGAAGTTACTTTAAACGACAATCGTGCAGGAAAATTGGCTTTGATAATCCCTGTAATAACATTTACAGAAGGTCGCTGCGTAGCTACGACCAAGTGAATACCAATAGCTCTTGCTAATTGAGCTAAACGAGCTATAGGGGTTTCAACTTCTTTACCTGCTGTCATCATAAGGTCTGCTAGCTCATCTATTACTAATACGATATAAGGTAAAAATCTATGACCGTTATTAGGGTTTAATCTTCGCTCAACAAATTTCTTATTGTATTCTTTAAGATTACGACATCCCGCCTCTTTAAGAAGATCGTACCGCGCATCCATTTCCACACAGAGTGAATTCAAGGTATGTACTACCTTTTTAGTATCGGTAATAATAGCTTCTTCACTATCGGGCAATTTCGCTAAAAAATGTCTTTCTATAGTATTGTAAATAGAGAGCTCCACTTTTTTGGGATCTACCAAAACAAACTTAAGTTGAGAAGGGTGTTTTTTATATAATAAAGAAGCCAATAGAATATTCAAACCAACGGACTTACCCATACCCGTAGCACCCGCCATAAGCAAGTGAGGCATTTTAGCTAAGTCGATAACAAAAATTTCATTGGAAATAGTTTTACCGAATACTACAGGCAATTCTTTATCGCTTGATATGAATTTTTCTGTTGAAAATACCGAGCGTACACTCACCATTTCCTTATTCTTATTAGGTACTTCTATACCTATTGTACCTTTGCCTGGCATTGGTGCAATAATACGAATACCTAGAGCCGAAAGACTCAAGGCAATATCGTCTTCAAGGCTTTTTATTTTAGAAATACGCACCCCTGCATCGGGTACTATTTCGTATAATGTAACGGTTGGACCAATGGTAGCTTTAATACTTGCAATACCAATACTATAATTTTTTAATGTCTCTACGATTCTATCCTTGTTGGCCTCCAGCTCTTCTTTTGTAACCATTGCTGCTTTATTGGTCTCGTATTCATTGAGCAGGTCTAAGGTTGGGTATTTATAACGAGGCAGATCAAGCGTGGGGTCATAGTTTTCTAAAGGACCTTCAAAATCACGTTCAAGATCCTCTTCTTTAGGTTCAACAAAATTATCGTTAACCACAATTTTATTCAGTGTAGCATCTACTGCAACAGGAATAAAAGGTACTTCTTCTTCTTCTACAACTTCTTCTATAACGAGTTCAAGTGATTTTTTTTCCGCTTTCTTTGGATCTTTGTCTTGAACTTTCACTTCCCATAATTGAGAGGGATCTTCTTCATCTATCTCTTCTTCGTCTGATTCTTCCTCTTCCTCAAATTCTTCTTCAACTTCTTCTATCTCTTCTTCTTCAATTACCGTCGCATTAAATTTCTTTTTATCTTCCAACACTTCACCTTCTATAGGCTGTAGTTTAAAAGTAGTAATATTGAAAAAATAAACAACGAAAGCAGCTCCCAATAATAAAACTAACAAGGGAGTGGCCCAGCCGATAAGCGCGTCTGAAAACTCTGCTACTACATAACCTACGCCTCCACTAAGAAAAGAAAGATTATCTTCTCCATCTGCTTTAAGAACAATATACCCCAATGCGAAACTAATCCATATAATAAAAAATGCATTTGTTTTTATTGTTATAGGAAGATTCATCAAGGCTCTTTCGAATACAATTCGGAAACCCAGCAGAAAAACAATTGGGATGAACAGAAAAGAGGCAATTCCAAACCATTTGAAAATAAAGAAATAAGCTAAAATTGCACCACTCAGTCCTAACCAATTTTGTGCTTCTTTTCCGGAGTCCAAAATAGAAGTACCAAAAAATGCCTCAACAACACTTTGGTCGTTTGCACCTGTAAATAAATAGGATAAGAACGATAGCGTCATGCAAAAAGAAAATATCAGAACGAAAAATCCTGCTACCAACTGAAATCTACGGTCTTTTACAAAACCTAGATTCAATGGTTTTCTTGATTCTTTTTCTACAATTTCTTCTTCTACCTTCTCCCCTTTTCGTTTATTTTTCTTCTCTGGGGCACTTTTAGGCTTTTTATATGTATTTTCTGCCATAGTATTTAGTTACTACAAAGTTACACGACTTTGGCAGATTTAAAAATACTGAAAGTATAAAACTAGTGCTATAATGTTAGATCAATTACGCCTCTTTATTCCTATAAGATTGGGTATGTTCCAAAATTCTTTATTATTGTCATTTTCATTAAATCCTGTTTCATAACTGCCACATTTTTCTAATTTCAAAGAGGGGTGTTGTAAACAAAATGAAGCCTCTGGTCCTCCTTCCAAATACATCAAACGCTTAATGTTTATAGGCAATGCCATTAATTCATTCACAAAATCATGAACCCTATACGGCGAGCGAACAAAAACAAATAATATATTCCCAGTTTTATCCTCTCCCATGAGCACCATGCTCCATTTTTTCTGTTGCATTTGCCAAGAATTAACATTTTTACAATCTATCATTCTCAAACCTTGTGAAAAACTATTGTATTTATTTTTCAACAGCGCCCAATTTTGGCAAGTTAAGTCTATAATCTGAGCTGCAGGCACACTAGTGTCTTTAGCATTGAACGCTAGTATATTTCGATAAGAACTATTAAGTACAGGGTTATTGACATAGTTGTAATTTTTCATATAGCCAGTACACATCTTATAGTCTCCTTCCAACTTAAACATTCCAGCATTTACAACTGCCAAAAAATTACTTTCCTGACACCATTGGTTGGCCTTTTTACTGTCCTGTTTTTTTTCACCAGCAGCTATAAGTTCTAATTTGAAATAAGCAGGGTTGATCTTCAAAATATCAACTTTAGAATCTCCTATAGAAGATTTTAAAGTTAACGCGATTGAAGAATAATCGAGGCCTTTTTCTAGTGATTGCCAATTGATTTTGGCTTCTTGAAAAGTGGACCCTAAAAGTCCAAAGGACAAAAGGAATAACAGTGCAGTTTTCTTTATCATATCTTAATAATGCGATTAAAAGTAAAAGATACATATTAATTAAAAAAATATAGTAAAAAAACCTCTGGCATAAATTTGCTAAGCCAGAGGGCAAACGGTTTTCTTATTTAATAGACAGTTATGTTCAACTTATCAATGTTTCATCATATTTTCATCGATAGAAATACCTAAGCCTTGTGCTATTGCCATTCCTAAACCTATATCGGCTCTAAAGAAATGACATAACTGACGGTTGATAATATCGTTTTTCTTTTCTCCGCTAATTCCACCCATAGCACCTACAATATTTGATACAGTGTTTTTTCGATCCTCATCAGACATTGTTTTCCTGAATAAAATACCCGGCTGCGTGTAATGATCGTTATCCCCAGATCCATTTCTATCGTACCAATCTGCAGTATGATTTTCAACTTGCAATGTAGGTTCTTTATAAGATTCATCTACGACAATAGTATCAAAACTATTCGGAAAATAATTTGGACTATCTTCTCCATTTCCATCTACTCGCATTAGTCCATCACGTTCATAATTATTCGTCATGTAAGGACATCTGTTTACAGGAATTTGTTCATAATTACCTCCTAAACGATAGCGATGTGCATCAGGATAAGAAAGCAAACGACCTTGTAACATTTTATCGGGAGAATAACTTATTCCATTCACAACATGAGCTGGAGCAAAGGCTGCTTGTTCTACTTCTGCAAAATAATTTTTAGGAATTTGATTTAGTTCAAATGTTCCAACGTCAATTAAAGGAAAATCAGCATGCGGCCATACTTTAGTTAAATCAAATGGATTAAAGGGAAATACTTTCGATTGCTCATTGGTCATTACTTGAATCTTCATATCCCATTTAGGAAAATCTTTATTATCAATAGCTTCCACTAAATCCCGTTGTGCATGGTCAGGATCAATACCACGCATCTCATTAGCCTCTTTTCCTGTAAAATTTTTAATACCTTGCTGAGTAATGAAATGAAATTTTACCCACACGGTTTCATTTTTTGAATTTATCATCGAAAAAGTATGACTGCCAAAACCATGTAAATGCCTGTAAGAATAAGGCGTTCCACGATCGCTCATTAAGATCAACACTTGATGTAAACTTTCAGGATTTAAACTCCAAAAGTCCCACATCATTGTTGGGCTTTTCAAATTAGTTTTGGGGTCTCGCTTTTGTGTATGAATAAAATCACCGAATTTTTTAGGGTCTTTTACAAAAAATACGGGTGTGTTATTTCCAACCAAATCCCAGTTCCCATCTTCGGTATAGAATTTTAATGCAAAACCACGTGGATCTCTTTCTGTATCAGCACTTCCTTTTTCTCCACCAACAGTTGAAAAACGAATTAATAGTTTACAAGCATTACTAACTTTACTAAATAGTTTTGCTTTTGTATATTTCGTGATATCGTGTGTAACAGTAAATGTTCCAAAAGCACCTGTCCCTTTGGCATGTACTACTCTTTCAGGTATACGCTCACGGTTAAAATGAGCCATTTTTTCATGCAATACAAAATCTTGCAATAACAATGGGCCCCTAGGACCAACACTCATCGTATTTTCATTTTCGGCATAAGGAATACCCGAAGCGGTTGTTAGTATTTTCTTTTCCATGTTCTATGTTTTTATTTAGTTAAATACGAAGAATACATCCAAATCATTTTCTCTTGTTCTCTAATATAATCGCTCATTAAGGCACTTGTTCCTTCATCTTCTGCTTCACCAGAAAGCTTTAATAAGGCACGTTGCTTTATAATTACTTTTTGAAAAGAGCCCACAACTAATTCAACGCCTTCTTTTCCTTTTGATACTCCTTTGACTTCTTTAATATTGCTATGATGAAGATAGTCCGTATAACTATGTAAAGGAGTTCCTCCCAACGTTAAAACTCGTTCAGCTACTTCATCTATTTTCAAAACAAGATTATTGTACAGTTCTTCAAATTTCAAATGTAGCTCGAAAAATTTTTCTCCTTTGATATTCCAATGAAGCCCTCTTGTATTCATATAAAATACTTGATAATCTGCCAATAAATTATTTAATCCGTTTACCAATTGCTTAGATTTCTTTTCGTCTAAGCCTATTTGATTGTGTGTTTTCATAAGTTAGTTTTTATTATTAAACAAATATCTTATAAACCATAGTATCAATCAAACTGATATTTTCTATATTTGTATAGATAAAATCTATATTATGACAATACAACAACTGGAATATATAGTAGCAGTAGATGAATGTAGACATTTTGTAAAAGCCGCCGAAAAATGCTTCGTTACACAACCCACCTTGAGTATGATGATTCACAAGCTGGAAGAAGAATGGGGCATAAAAATATTTGACAGAACGAAACAGCCTGTAGTACCTACTAAAGAAGGGGAAGAATTAATTAAACTTGCAAAAGGGGTAATTTTAAAAACTCGCTTTATAAAAGAATACATAGAGGGTTTAAAAGGAGAACTAAAAGGAGAAATTCGACTTGGAATCATTCCAACACTTGCGCCTTATTTAGTTCCTCTTTTTCTTGCCGAATTTATAAAAAGTTTGCCTTTGGTAAAAATTTCCATAAAAGAAATGACTACACCTCATATACTAACGGCGTTAGATACGGGCTATATTGATATTGGTATCTTAGCCACGCCAGTAAATGAAACTGGCTTAACTGAGTACCCTCTATTTTATGAAGAATTTTATGTTTACGCTTCTTCGTTTGAAAAATTATCTACTAAGAAGTATTTATTGCCTAAAGAAATTAAAGTGGATAGATTATGGTTGTTAGAAGAAGGGCATTGCTTCAGAAACCAAGTATTTAATTTATGTGAACTTAAAAAACAGGAATCTTCGTCGTTTAATTACGAAGCTGGCAGTATTGAAACGCTAATCAATCTTGTTGATCACAACAAAGGACTAACACTTATTCCTAAACTTGCTGAAATGAATTTAAATACTTCTCAGAGAAAAAATGTAAGGGAGTTTGCTAATCCAAAACCAGTTAGAGAAATAAGTTTAGTGGTAAAAAATAATTTTATCAGAAAAAAAATTATTGACCACCTCCAAAATGCAATAGCAAGCTCTTTACCCAAAGACATGCTAAACCAAAAAAGTAAAAAAATTACATCAATTGATTAATGAAACACCTAAATGGACATTATGAAAAAAATTTCTGAACCACTCCGAATAACCACTTCTGGCAACTACGAACTATATGATTATATTGCTTGTAATGAGATATCGCTATCAGGAGCATTATTATTAAGCTCTAATCTAGAGAATGACTTAACTACAATAATAAAAATTATAAATAAAAAAAGTAAAATAGAATTTGATAGGCTAATGCTAATGGCATTTACAAATCCCACTCAACCAACGAGCGACAAAATTGAAATCAAAGGAAAATTTTTTAATCCTAAAACTCACTATCTAAAAATTGAACCGAAAAACAACAATGAGGACATTCAATTCTTGTTGTATTTTTCTGCGATGGAGAATTAAAAATTTGCTTTTTCTAATTATAGACATAAAATAATTTTGCTTAAAAAATTAAATAAATCAATAAATTATTAATAGCATTGCAGGATAAATATGAATTGCCAAGAAGCCTTAGAAGATATTTATCACTTAGCTATGTTAAGATCTTTAATACTATCAAATCATAAACTTAGATCATGGGAGTCTGCTAGGGTAATAGAAAATATGGCTACACAATCAAAATAATGAAAAAATACGATGTTTTAAAAGGATATAGTATCATACTGCTAAGTGCAATAATAGTGTTTGTATTTATTCCTATTACTTTATGGATAAATCATAAAGATTCGGAAAATTTAAAAAATAGGGAAAAAGAAGTATATGGATTAATAACAAATATAAAAGGTTTAAAAGGTAATGATGTGGTTTTTGAGTACCACATTAATAATCAAAAGATCAAAAAAACAAAAAGCGCACCGTCTAACCATACATTAAAAATTGGTAATAAATTACTACTACTTTATGATACTCTTGATTATGAAAATTCAATAGTCATTTGGGATAAAATTATTATGAACAAATAAATAAAATATAGTTTAGCAATAGTGATTAAACTCACTAAGCCCTTACTAGAATTTGCTAATTTGAGACTTTTTAATTACATACAGATCCGTAGCAAGACATTTTAGAAAATATTTATCACTCATCGTTCCCTCGCAATTTTTATATAACTTAAGATTCTAACTAGAGCTAAAAATATTATTAATAAAATTAGTATATTCACTTTGTATTTCAAACAAAAAACAAAACTATGAAAGCAAGAATTTTAGTCTTATTAGGATTAACCTTATTAGCCACACAAGTTTTTTCACAAAATCCCAATTTTCATATTTACTTATGTTTTGGACAATCAAATATGGAAGGGCAAGGAACTATTGAAAAACAAGACAGAACTGTAGATAGTAGATTTAAAGTTCTACAAGCTATGGATTGCGCCAACCTCAATAGAACAAAAAACAGTTGGTACCCAGCCATCCCTCCTTTATGCCAATGCTACTCTAGTTTATCCCCTTCCGATTATTTTGGCAGAACCATGGTTGAAAATCTTCCAGACAGCATCACCATAGGAATTATCAACGTAGCTATTGGAGGTTGCGATATTCGCTTGTTTGACAAAAACAACTATAAGGATCATACTAATACTTACAACGCTTCTTGGTTTACAGACAAAATCAAAGCATACAACGGAAACCCCTACGAACATCTAATTCAACTTGCGAAGTTGGCTCAGAAAGACGGTGTGATAAAAGGAATTCTTTTACACCAAGGGGAAACAAATACTGGCAATCCTCAATGGCCTTCATACGTAGATACTATTTATAAAAATATGATGGCTGATCTTTCCCTTGACCCACGCCAAGTGCCTCTACTGGCGGGTGAAGTAGTACATGCTGATCAGGGAGGTATTTGTGCCGCTATGAATCCTATCATTAATGAATTGCCTGCAACGATCCCTACTGCCCATGTAATTTCATCGAGTGGTTGCTCTGACAAATCAGACAATGTTCACTTTGATGCGGCAGGTTATAGGAAATTGGGAAGTAGATACGCTATAAAAATGCTTTCTTTATTGGGCTATGAATCAATTATTCTTGAAGCGGAATGCCTTACGCTCACTGACAAGTGCATCGTAAAAGCGGATCCCCAAGCTTCCAATGGCAGCTATGTTACTTCTTCTATCGGAACAAAAAATATTACTGACGAAACTAGTAAAGAAGCGGGTATGATACAAATGAAATTTACCGTCAGTACTAATACCAATTATTACATATATGGGCTATTTAATAATGCTACTACCGACAACGACTCCTTCTGGTTACAGATAGACAATGGACCGTTTGAATTGGTGAATGACCTTACTACTGCGGGATGGCAATGGAAAGAGATTAAAAGCTATAAATTAAAGAAAGGGAAACATACCATTAGTATTGCTTTTGGCGACAATGGAGCAATGTTGGATAAATTGGTTATTAAAAATTCTCAGACTTCACCCGTTGGTCTGGGGGAAGAAGCCAATAAAATATGTGTACCGAAATTCTAATAGTTAGCTTCGCAGTAAATGGATGGAGAAAAATAGTTTTGTTTAAAAGTTAATTCTCTTAATAAATAATTTCTTTACTTTCAATCTATAAAATTAGCGAAGAATCTAGCTGTCAGCTACTGCTAACAAGATTAATCTTTGCAGCCCTTTTAATGTTTAACAAGCTCTGGGGTTTCTGCTATTTTTATGGGATAAGGAATGACAATTTCATCTCTCGTATAAATAATTTTATATTCCGTTTTAAGTTCACTAATTAGGATGCTTATCGTTTGACGTTGACAACCTAACAATTCGGATATATCTTGATGGGTGAGCATATTTTTAACAACGAGTTCATTGTTACTTCGAAAACCATTACGGGTAGCATACTCAAAAAGAAATTCATGTAGACGGGTTTTAACATCTTTTAAAATAAGATTTTTATATCGATCGTAAATACTTTTATAGCGGTCTCCTATTTTTTGTGCGTAGCGCAAACATATAGAAGGGTTGGCAATTATTATTTTTTCAAATAGTTGTTTCGTTATTTTATAAATAATGGCTTGGTCGGAAAGAACTTTTATAATTTCTTTCGTTTCATAAGCCGATTTAGTAACGTGTATCTCGCCAAATAAGTCACCTTTGTTTAAAAGCTCAATTGCAGTTTCTTGTTTATTCTCGTAATTACTAATTTTCAACAACCCTTCATGTAGATAAAAAATTGTTTCTTTGTTATTTTTTGAAAGGTCAAGTAGTTGATTTTTCTTTAGTGTAATTACGTCGAGCAGCAAAACGAGTTCGCTCATTTCTACAGGCGATAGTTCGCCAAAAAAATCATTTTGTTGCAATAAACTGAAAAAATCATGTTCTGTATTGGACATATTAAAAGAATGTTTTGTTGTTTGTTAAAATACCCTAGAAATAGTGAATCCAAATTTAAACTCTCCTTTCTCCCAGAAGGAAGTAGTATAAGGTATAAAATTATTTTCTGTGATTGCTGCATTGTTTGTAAAGAAAATATGGAAGACATGTCCTCCTGTTTCAATCTCTACACCTAAGCCAAGTGGCAATGAGTATAAACTTGGGTTATTTTTTCTGTATTTTGAAAAGGTATAGAAGTAATCGGTAAGCAATGCGAAACGTTTTGTTAATTTTAGGCGAAGGCCTAGACCTAAAGCAAATTGATCGTTTTCATCTAGTCGATTAAAAACATAATTGCGATGAAGAAAGGTAGGTGCTAATTGCAATGAAAATGATTTACTAAACTTTCGTGCAATTAAAGCTTGGTATAAATAGGAAAAACGATTGGCGAAATTGTCGTAACTATTCTTCGTATTTTTGGCGGGACTAAATCCAGTGTTTAGAATCAATGTTATGGCCAATGGCATGCTGTTAGATTCTGTTTGTTCTAACAAGCGGTATTTCCCATATAGGTCTAAAAGTTCATTTATTTTGCTTCTTCCAAAACCTACAGTAAGTTTATTAGAAATACCATATTCAAAAGCAATACGAATATCGCTAGCTTGGTCTAATCCATAGATGGTGTGTGCACCTCCAGTACTTCCCAAGACATTTCCAAAATGATGGGTAACCCGAAAATCAAGTGATTTTGCTTTTACCGTTTCAATACTATGTCCGTTTACAATACGCGTTGTTTTAAAAGTTGCAAAGACTTTATTATTTTTAGGCGTTTCAGTCATTGATTGAAGTAAAGAATCGAGTTCATTTTGACCAAAGACATTTGATGTAATGGCAAAAAAAAAGAAAAGGAGAATTAATAGATTAGGTTTCATATTTTTTTAATTATTTAAGGCTCCTTCTTTTATCCAGATTTCAATTTTTACAATCTCTTCTTCAGAAAGTTTAGGGCGATTGAATGGCATTCCTGGCGATTCAACATAACGTAACCTTGCAATTATTTTTGAAAAATCAGCATTTGCTGTGCTAGCCGATGTTGCATACTGATGAAATACATCAAAGTTATTAAAAAAAGCATAGCCAGGTTTTTCAGGGTCTGTAGCAGTATCCGAATGGCAAGTATAACACTTGAGTATAAGTATAGGTTTAATATCTTGCTGATAGCTAATAGTAGGCTTAGCACCTGCTGGAACAATTGCTTCATCTGATTTATTATAGGCGCAACTAGTAATAATAAACAGGAGCGATAGTGTGACAATTGTATTTTTCATTACTATAGTGATTAGATAATTGAAAAAACCGTTTTAATGCATAAGCACTAAAACGGCCCTAATAAACCTCTTAATAAAAATTATTGCATTAATTGACCTCTTATTTCACCAGCCGCATAGGCACTGCTATGTATATTGATGTAGAATAAACCATCATGTAATAAGTCATGCTCTTGACCAGATGTTAATGCAGTGGTAGAGCCACTAGCAGGAGAAGAAGTTGGTGTTGGTAAAGTAAATACGACACCACCGTTAGTTCCTACTGCTCCGTTGTGGAAATGCACAGAAGTTGGTGTTGTTCCAGCATAAGTGTAAGTATAAGAAAGGACTTTAGATACACTATTATATGTACCATATAGTACACCAGTAGCAGTAGAACCACTTGCAGGAGACTCATTGGTACCATTTAGTTGTACATTGTTGAATACAGTGATATTTTCTGATGCTAATTGACCTCTAATTTCACCAGCAGCATAGGCCGAGCTATGAACGTTTAAGTAAAATTTACCCGCTAATAAATCAGTTTCCTGTGTACTAGATAATGCCGCTGTAGTTCCAGAAGAAGGTGAAGAGGAAGGTGTAGTGAGTGTAAATTCCACACCGCCGTTATTTCCAGCCAAGCCATTATGAAAGTGCATAGATGTTGGAGTAGTTCCTGAATAAATAAGAGTATAAGAAATCATTTTCGTAGCTTTATTATAAAGGCCATAGAATGTTCCCGATGCAGAAGAACCACTAGCAGGTACTTCATTTCCTGGAAGTACTGGAATAGAATTAAATACATACATATCTTCTGTAATGATTTGGGCTCTAATTTCTCCAGCTGCGTAGGCCGAGCTATGTACATTGATATAATATTTCCCAGCAAGTAAATCTGTTTCTTGAGTTGCATTAAGGGTAACTGAACCAGTAGCGGGCGAAGACATTGGAGTTGTTAATGTAAACTCAACACCACCATTTGTTCCAATAGCACTATTATGAATATGCATAGAATTAGGAGTTGTTCCGGAGTAGTTTAATGTGTACGATAACATTTTTGTGTTTTTGTCATAGGTAACTGCCAATGTTCCAGTAGCAGCCGAAGCATTTCCAGGTACTTCATTATCGCCCGATAAGGTTACTGTTTTCATAGGCACCATCATAGACGTTACAGGTGGCTCTGTCGGTGTAGGAACTTGTTCTTTGTCCTTTTTACACGATGCAAAAATTAATACTGACATAAATGCCAATGAAAGCATAAATATTGATTTGGGTAGGTTTACGTTACTTTTCATATAATTTAGATTTTTTTGTGAATATTACATGAACATACGGAGGTGAAATGGGTACTGGATTTCCAAAATTCAATAAACATCTAAAAACATTTGTCAGGTATATGACAAATAATGTTGACAGAAAATAGACCTGATTACAAAGATGAGTATAAAAACCAACACAATCGATTGGCAAATATTAAGCAGAGCTAATCCATTATCGCCTTTAGAAACTGATGAGTATTAATGAAATTATTACATTTGTTTTTTATTTTACTTTAGGTTTTATTACCGATTCAGAGGACTCACTAGATAAGCCTCACCCGCGAAACGCAAAGCGAATCCTTGGAAAAATAAAGATTTGAGATAAAAAGACTAAATAATCTAATCAAAAAATAAGGATTGCAATTTAAAATTGGTTTAATAAGATTTTTTGAGAATATTTGAAAAACCAACTATAGAATACTAATTTCACCCAACCAGAATGCCACCAATGAACTACTACCTTTACCTTACACCTCTTTTCTGTTTCCTCCTATTTCAAAGCTTTCCTTCTTATTCTCAAAGTAAGGATACTCTTATATATTTCAATGATCGATGGGAAGAAACCTGCTGTAAAGATTCCGCTACCTTTTACAGAAAAGGGAAATATGATCATGGAATATGCGATAGCCTAGCCAAGGATTATTATCTCTCAGGTGAGCTACAAATGGAAGGTACCTATACAGAGGGTTTGGAACATGGTACTTTTACATGGTACTTCCGGAATGGCAAAAAGATGGCAGTTGCCGAATATGTTAATGGGAATATAAATCTTCGTGAAGGCTGGGATACCTCAGGGGTGCAGGTGGTAAAAAAAGGAAACGGTTTCTTTACCTGGTATCATTTACACAATATGAAAATACAAACACAAGTAAGGTATAAAAAAGGATTGGCAACCGGCCCCTCTAGCATTTTCTATAATTCTGAAGGAAAAAAAATAGCGGAAGTTTATACAGAAAAACAAAGAAAAGTAGTAAATATATGGGACGAAAACGGAGAAAAACATCAGATCATAAATGGAAATGGCAAAGTCATCCTTCATTATAAAAATGGCACTATAAAATCTTCTGGAGAAATGATTGATAACATGGTAACTGGAAAACAAGTCACCTATTTCTCAAATGGAAAAATATCGTCGGAAGAAACTTTTATAAAAGATAAGAAAGAAGGAACCGGAAAGTATTATTATAATAATGGTCAAATATTGTCGGAAATGATCTATTCCAACGGAATGGCTGCAGGACGTGCCATCTGGTATCATAACAATGGTGCAATACAATGTATTGGATACTATGACAAGGGTAATAAAAGTGGTGATTGGAGATGGTATGATGTTAAAAAAAAAGAAATTGGATTTCAATTCTTTTAGAAAACGCAGATCAGTGAGTAGTTTTTAGTAATAGAATAGAAATTCTACATGGGGTAAAAATTATAGTTATTACCATTGGTATTTATTTTTACTGTAGGTTTTATTTTCCGTACGAAGGATTGACAAAAATAAAATACGAATTACTATTAACCTATCTACTAAACAATCTTCCCACTACAAAGATGATATAAAGATTAGAAGTAGCAGCCTGAAATAAACTAAAATTACTTAAGATCTCATCCATCTTACTAAAAGGAGGATCCATTCCAACCATCACCGAGACACTCAGACGAAAACTTGCGTTAAAGATTTCCATTACATTTGTTGTTTGAAATCCCAGCATACCAGGAAAGAATATTTCCATCAGAGAATAACAATAGCCGAACAATACAATAAACAGCCAATAAATATTAGCCGCTCCCACGATGCAATACCATAGGTCGTGTTTTTCCTGGAAGATATCTCTGACAATAAAATACTGCCACACAAGCACAGCCAGAAGTAACATGATGTTGGAAATAATATACAAGCTTTTGTCATTGGTCGGTCCAGCAATATTCAATAAGAGAAAGCCTCCGAAAATAAATATACCGTAAATAATTATTTGTGTATTTGTTTTGAGATAAAATTTCACAGTAGTAAAAGCAAGATAATGTACGATAATAAGAAGTATAATCTGAAAAGCAATCCCTGCAGAAAGAGGAATATTGAGTTTGCCCCGCTCAATGAGTTTCATTACTACCAAAATATTAAACATAAGTACGATCTGGGAGATTAGTGTAAGCACATGATACCGGATGCGAACATCATTGGATATAACATTTTTCATAGACATTTTTTTAGATCTCAAAAGTAGCTAAAAGATAAAATATATAAAAGTGATTTCTAGCTGCTTTTATTATTGGCCCTTGTGAGCGCACAATCAAACTATTCCCAGCAGTCGTTTCGCGAGTCAGTTCGGCAGGTTTGAGCCCTCAACACTATGGAGAAATATTGAAAAGGCACAGAAAAACTTCCGTGCCTTTTCAATATTTATGAATTATTATTTTATTATTTAATAAATACCTTTTTCGTCAGCAGCTGATCTCCTTGCACTACTTTTACTAGGTAAACACCTGTGCGCTGACCAGTCAGTGAATGAACAGAATCTCCACTCTTTACTGTCGACTTGTATACCAGGCTTCCGATTGTATTGAATATCATCACTTCTCCATTGCTCTCCAGATCTCTTAGTGATACCAAGCTTTCATTGGAAAATATTTTTGAAGTCTCCGAAGTACTGTTCGCATCGTTTATACCCGAAACAATTCCTTGTTTATAAACAGTAATATCATCTCCTCCAAAGACAGCATCCAGATCACCGTCATTATCATAATCAACAAAGGTGACATGCGGATACTCGTTTGGTTTTACTACTGCGTCAAAAGGGTTTAATGCAAACTCTTCTGCTCCGCTGAATCCAGTAGCGCTGTTCAGGTATAGATCTACTGTACCGGTACCACTGTGATGCGCTCCTATTGCATCTGGTCTTGTATCATTATTGATGTCAAAAAAATCTAGGTTGTAATAACCACCAAGTCCAATTGCATTTACCGGATTATCGGCTGGGACAGTTACCTGTACAAAAGTACTTGCATCATTACGGAAATAGAAAGTACCAGACACATTGGTTGGAAAAAAAGCATCTTCATCACCGTCTCCATCTATGTCGTAGAAACTGATAGAGGCTACATCTGTATGTCCGGAAGAAATACCAGCAAAGGGATTACCGGCAGGAGTAGCGGCAACGAATGTTCCGTTGTCATTTCTATAGTATTCCACTTCACCGTCATTCCCAACAAAAAGATCTTGATCATTATCGCCGTCAAGATCAGTAAAGGCGACATTACCCACATTCTGCACTGCAGCAAAAGCTGCATTGGAAGCATTTGAAAAATTACCACTTCCATCATTTTTCAGATATAGTAAGCTATCTCTCAAGATCACGATCAAGGCATCCTCATCATTGTCACCATCCAGATCGATAAAATCTACCTGATTGAAATCATTATGAAGAAAAAATCCATTGGCAAGTGGACTTGTTTTTGAATCGACCTCAGCAAGCGCTGCTGCTCCATCATGATAATGGAAGTAACCATTTCCATCTCCCAAGATCACGTCTGTTTTTCCATCGTTGGTAAGATCTGCTGCTGTTAGATATACGTTACTAGGACCTCCTAAATAATTTGCAAATTTATTATCAACATTGTCTAGCGTAAAGCTTCCTACATTATTTTCATAGTAAATAATGTTTCCAAATTTAGATCCGACATAAACATCTAGATCGCTGTCATTATCCGTATCAAGGAAGGCAAGATCGGTAGCACCTGATAGCGCATCGAAGGGATTATTAGTTCCTGTCTGTTCAGTATAGACACCAGCATTATTTTGATAATACAATACATCTCCATTCGAAATAATCGTTGCATCCATATCTGCATCTCCATCTATATTAATGAATTCGAGTTGTGGACCAGATATAGAACCTAAGCTACTAAATGGATTCTGGATGTCCGTAGACTGTGCAAACAGATTACTTCCGTTATTCTTAAAAAGAGTAATGCTATCGCTTTTCACAACAAAGGCATCGTTATCATTATCCGCATCGATATCAAAAAAAGTGAGTCCTACCACATTTGTCAAAGTATCAAAAGGATTCGAAGCTACTGGTACAAATGTACCGTTGCTTCCCGGATTACGAAAATAGAAAATCTTTCCGTCGCTTATTGCAAATAAATCCTGATCACTGTCTTTATCATAATCTACTATAGTGGGATTGCTTTTATACTCCGTTTTCAATGCTTTAGGAAAAGGAGTAGGGGCTGAAGTAAACTGTGCCTGAGCCATGCCAGTAAAAGAAACGAATGCTGCCGTTGCAAACCCTATTTTATATTGATTTGTAAGAGCCCGAAGGCCATTGAACAAACGGCTAAGACGTGCAAGAATATAGGTACGCTGTGTTTGTGACAATTGACGGAATGTTCCGTTAGAAAGTTGTACCTCAAGCTGTCCTTTTAATTTTTTAAACTTCCTTAATTTTTTCAGGAATGGATTCTGTAGAAATTTCCTCATGGTATGTATTAAATTTAAATTATTGATTATCGATTACTTTTTTATTTATTGAATTTATTTGTCCCACCGCTATTTTTTTTAGAGAGGTGAATATACATTCGTTGTAGGTCAAAAACGATTTAAATCTTTTAGAATAAGTAAGCATAGAAGTATTGGTAGTATCTACCATCATAGCTACTGCCATACTATTTTTACTGTATTGCATTTGTCCTGCGGTATTAATAAGATGAGCTCCGATAAGGCCTCTATGCAGGCATGGTTTTACATACAATGCGGTGTATTGAATAACTTCCCTAAGCTGGTGTGTTACTAGGTAACCCGCAGGCTCGTTGTTTATATATGCGGCCTGACTATTAAAAGCGATTTTGTCTTCCATTTGAAAGGGAGACAGAAGAGCTGTATCGCACAAAGCAGCCTGTGCAAGTTTCTGCTCGTGGCTAAGAGTTTCCCAAGGAAGGATCTTCACTTTGCCTGGCAAGGCACCTGCTTGGATCCAATTATTTTCTACCGAAAATTTGCTTGCATCTATTTTAAAAAGCTCAAATTTTTTGACTGGTTTTTGCCAGTGTGTTTTAGATAATATTTTTTCAAATACATCAACACCCTTCCAGTCGCTCTGATAAACAGCATTTAATTGTCGTATACCTCCTCTGCTAAGTGCCTGCTCCATGTTTTGTAACAATGCAGTCGCAAGTGCTTTGTTCCTGTATGGTTCCTGTACATATAGAGAAATAAGATCGGCAGCTGGTAAGCCTTTTATAATCCCCGCAACCGCTAATGCAATTTTTTTCTCCGCATCTAAAGCAACGATCAGGACAGTATTAGAATAAGAAGGAGCGCGGGATAGTTTTTGTTTTACTTCTTTAAAAAGTAATTCAGGATAGATTTCCAACATCTGCCGGAAACTAATCTTATCAACTACTTCAAAACGAATTTTATGCATAGTATATAATAATAATCCTGAAGAATCCATTATATAAAATTTCGTGAGGATTACGGTGAATCCTCGTTACGAGATTTGAATATCAAAGATACAAATACAGAATCAGTAAAAATATTTTAATACACTATTTCAATTCCTAACAAGGCAATTATCACATTGTCATGTAATTAAAATAAATATAAATAAATTGAAGGAGTAGGTTAAATAGTAGTAAACTGGGCATATGGAAGGTATGCCCAGCAGTCGCTTCGCGTCTCAGGAGTAACTGCTATCCTATCAGTCTTTGGACATGTGACGAAACCTAAAGATATTTTCACTTTCGCCCTTAGTTGGAATTGCTATAGTAGTGCTAATATATTATCTCCTTTAGAAACTGACGAGCGTAAATTGAAGTTGTTATATTTGTTGTTTATATTTATTGTAGGTTATATTACCCGTCCGGAGGACTGACAAAATAGCCGTCACTCACAAAGCGACTGCGGTATTTAATTAAACGATTATTGTAAACCATGGGAGCAATAACGATATAGGTAAGCAATCCCTTTGCTCATAACGACTAGCTTTGGCATTTCTATTCTTTTCCGTATATTTGTTCTTAAATCTTTTTTAATTATACCGCTATGACCATTAAGCTTAGAAGAATTATCATTCTTGGTTTACTATTTTTAAATTTTCACTTATCTGCGCAGCATACGTTAAATAAAGGCCGTTCAATCAAGCCTCATTTTTGTTCTTCCGATGAATTACATAATGAAAAGATAAAAGCAGATCCTGTTTATAAGAAACAAATGAATCTTATAAACAGACAAACTTTTCTTCAAGTTAAAGGAATGTCGAAATCAAAAATGAATGCTACTGAATATACCATTTCTGTAGTAATACATATCATTCATAACAACGGCGCTGAAAACATTTCTGACCAACAAGTACTCGACGGAATAAATCACCTCAATAAAGCTTTTGCAAATCAATCTCCTTTTAAAGGAACAAAAAGCGTAGATGTAGGAATTCAATTTTGCCTCGCCAAACAGGATGCAAATGGTGTTGCTTCTACTGGAATCAACCGGGTGATATCTCCGCTTACTAATCTAAACAAAAATACACAAGACCTTCAATTGAAAGATTTGAGCCGTTGGAATCCAGAAAAATATTTAAACATCTGGCTGGTAAACGAGATCTGTGGAGGTGCTGGTAATTGTGACGTAGCAGGATACGCTTATTTAGCAGCGGCGCACGGCCAACCTTATGATGGGATAGTAAACGAAGCTCGATGGTTTGGCAGCAGTGAAGACAATTCAAAAGTTCACATTCATGAAGTGGGGCATTACCTGAATCTGATGCACACTTTTGAAGAAGGTTGTACAAATTCGAATTGTATGTTGGATGGTGACATGATCTGCGACACCCCTCCTGATCAATCCACATCTCCTGTTTCTCCTTGTAACTCTTCCATTGTCAATAGCTGCACCTCCGACGATGACGATCATTCAAACAACAATCCATATAGACCTGTAGCACTTGGTGGACTAGGTGATCAAAAAGATATGATTGAAAACTACATGGATTATGGTTATCAAATGTGTCAGAATACATTCACTGCTGGCCAGAGAGACCGAATGCTTGCTGCACTGACTGGAGTCAGAAGATCTTTGTTAAATTCCAAAGGATGCTACGACCTTTGTACAATTCCCATTGCAGCTTCCTTTTCTGTTCCGTCTACTTCTATTAATACTGGCACATCGCTCATCTTTACAAATACCTCCACGGGTGCCAACGTCTATCAATGGAAAATAAACGGAACTGATTTTTCTACCAATAACCAACCTTCTTATACTTTTAATATTACCGGAAAATATATCATCACCTTGATTGCCGGTAATACTGATCAAAACTGTACAGAAAAATTTTCTTTGAACATCAACGTTAACTGCGTCGCCACCGCTTCCTTTTCGAATACTTCTACAAGTATTGAACCTGGCGAAACTGTAACATTTACCAACACTTCTGTTAATGCAACGAAATACAAATGGATCTTGGATGGCAGCGTAACCGCTACAAGCACAAACCTTACAAAAACATTTGCCAATCAAGGAGGTTATACTATGCACTTGGTCGCATCAGCAGGATCATGCAGCGACACTTCCTCTTCAAAATTCATTCAAGTAGGAAGCTGTAATATGAATAAAAATAATATTTGGTATTTTGGCGACAGAACAGGTCTAGATTTTAGCAGTGGAAGTCCGGCTATGTTATTCAATAGTGGAATGATCGGAAATGAGGGCAGTACTTCCATGTGTGATCCTTTCGGAAATCTTCTTTTCTATTCTAATGGAACAACAGTATACAATAAGAACCGTCTGCCTATGCCAAACGGTACAAATCTATACGGACATCTATCTTCCACTCAAAGCTGTCTGGCAACTCCTTATCCGGGCAATCCAAATAAATATTTTTTATTTACTACTGATGCTAGCGAAAATTCTAATGTCAATGGTTTTTGTTATAACATAATTGACATGACACTAAATGGTGGATTGGGCGATGTTGTCTCCAAAAATAATGTACTATTTGCACCCTCTACCGAAAAACTTACTGGCGGTTATCACTCCAATAATAAAGACATCTGGGTCATTACCCAAAACAGTGCAGGAGATTTTTTATCCTATCTCATTACCAACAGCGGACTTGTTACTACACCTGTGGTATCATTATCCAATCGAGTTGGCTTTGACGATTTGGGGGGAATGAAACTTTCCAATAGTGGGAAAAAAATAGGTGTAAATCAAATAAGTACTGCCATGAGACACCTTGATCTTTATGATTTTGACAACTCCACAGGAATTCTTTTCAATCAGGTAACACTTCTATCAGATGCTTCTCAACCCTATAATTTAGAATTCTCTTCCGATGATTCTAAATTATACTCAACACTTATATCGGGAAGTTATTCTCTTTGTCAATACGACCTTAGTGCAGGATCTACTGCAGACATTATTAATTCAAAAACCATTATTGAAACCAATTTCTGGGGAGCTTTAGGGATTGCTATCGGGCCAGATAATAAAATATATGTGAATCCAGTAAACGGTACTTTATCCGTTATCAACTTCCCCAATCTTCCTGCCCCTGCCTGCGGATATACAAAAAATGTAGTGGATTACTATACTTTTGATCCACTACTTTGGTCTTATTGGGGCTTACCTAATATGCTAAAAAATTCGATAACAGCAGAAATAACAGGCACAGATACAGTTTGTGCTTATGCAAAAAAAATCACTTATGCATCTAATTTTCATAATGGCGTAAAATGGTTTTCCGATGGAAATTTAGAACTCAATACTACTTCTAACGATTCTATTCTTGCCAATTTTAAAGAAGCTGGAACCGCAACATTATTCTCAAGGATAAATTATTCTGGCTGTATCCTCTTCGACTCTCTTTTGATCCGTATTCTACCAAATCCTACCCTATCTCTTGGCGCTGATACTATGTATTGTACTTCCACTATTTCAAAACAATTAAATGCAGCTGCAGGCTTCAATACTTATCTCTGGCAAGACAATTCCTCCACTCCTACATTTACTGCAAATCAGAATGGAACCTATTGGGTGAAGATTACAGATCAATATGGTTGTGCATTCACCGATTCCATTAAACTAATTCAGAAAACAGCTCCAATTGTTAATCTTCCTGATGTGGAAATCTGTGAAGGCAATATCCATATTTTTGATGCCGGCCCTGGAGATCTATATGAATGGCAGGATGGAACTACCACACAAACGCTCACTGCTCATCTCTCAGGAAACTATTGGGTTGTCGTAACCGACAGCACTTGTGGGATTTTCTCGGATACTGCTTTCTTAAGTGCAAAACCTGTTCCGCTCATAACTTTTACTGGTTTGCCACATGCAAATTG
>JANOTP010000190.1:0-23623 GCA_031416415.1 Cytophagales bacterium
GTTTTAATATTAGCAGGCAAGGTCACCACTTCATCCCCAGGTTTTAAAATGCCACCTTCTATTCTGCCCGCGTAACCACGGTAGTCATGAAATTCAGTGGTGTGTGGACGAATTACATATTGTACTGGAAATCTACCATCAGTGAAGTTATGATCCTCGTCTATATTAACAGTTTCAAGTGTACGTAGAAGCGATTCTCCTTTGTACCATGGCATATTTTCAGAGGGGTCCACTACGTTATCTCCTAACAATGCGGAAATCGGAATGAATTTAATATCGTTAATTAATAAATCTTTTGCGAATTTACTGTAATCAGCTTTAATAGATTCAAATGTTTCCTGACTAAATTCTACAAGATCCATTTTGTTTACACATACAACTATATGTTTGATCTGTAATAGAGAAGCAATAATAGAATGGCGACAAGTCTGTTCTATTACACCTTTGCGAGCATCTATTAAAATGATAGCTAAATTAGCTGTCGAAGCACCTGTTACCATGTTTCGGGTATATTGAATATGACCCGGAGTATCAGCTATAATGAATTTTCTTTTTGGCGTAGCAAAATAACGATAGGCAACATCAATAGTAATACCTTGTTCTCTTTCAGAACGCAGCCCATCGGTAAGTAAAGAAAGATCTACATATCCTTTTCCTTTTCTAGTACTTGCTTCTTCAATAGCCTCCATCTGATCTTCAAAAATTGATTTTGAATCAAATAGTAATCTTCCTATCAAGGTGCTTTTTCCATCGTCTACACTTCCTGCAGTTGTAAAACGTAGCAGATCCATATCAAGGTAGTTTTCAGTTTCTATATTTTCAGTCATCTTTAATAAATTATAAGTTATGAAGTATGAAGTATCAAAACATGAGTATGAAATTCATAACTCATTATTTGCTATTCATAATTTCTAGAAGTATCCTTGTTTTTTTCTGTCTTCCATTGCAGCCTCGGAGCGTTTATCGTCTGCCCTTGTACCTCTCTCTGTTTGACGAGCTGCAGCTACTTCTTTAATAATATCATCTAAATTATCAGCAGTTGATTCTACTGCACCAGTACAAGTCATATCACCAACTGTACGGAAACGTACTATTCTTTCCTCGTAGGATTCACCTGGCAATAAAGTTATGAAATCAGATTTTGCTAGTAAATTTCCTTTTCTGTCTACAACAGTTCTTTTGTGTGTAAAATAAAGATTAGGAATAGGAATGTTTTCTGTTGCAATATATTGCCATACATCCATTTCTGTCCAATTAGAAATTGGGAAAACACGGAAATGTTCACCAATATGTTTTTTACCATTGAAGATATTCCATAGTTCAGGGCGTTGATTTTTAGGATCCCACTGCCCAAATTCATCACGGTGAGAGAAAAATCTTTCTTTTGCTCTGGCTTTTTCTTCATCTCTTCTTGCACCACCAAAACAAGCATCAAATTTAAACTCTTCTATTGTCTCAAGAAGTGTAACAGTTTGTAACGAGTTACGGCTTGGGTTAGGACCTTTTTCTTCAACAGCAGTACCTTTATTGATAGAGTCCTGTACATAACGTACTATTAATTTTGCACCCACTTCATCAGCAAGTTTATCTCTAAAATCAAGTGCTTCTTGAAAGTTATGACCAGTATCAATATGTACTAATGGAAAAGGAATTTTGGCTGGACCAAAAGCTTTTTGAGCAAGCTTTACCAAACATATTGAATCTTTTCCACCGGAGAAAAGCAAAGCAGGTTTTTCAAACTGCGCTGCCACTTCTCTCATGACGTATATAGCTTCCGCCTCTAGCTGTTTCAGGTGTGTAAGATGATGACTCATGTTTTTGTTATTCTTAATTGGTTAATAGTTATAGCGTCCGTGAGTACGTCTAATAACTAAATTTTTACTTTTTTATTAATTGCTTCAAGGATTTCATCCTTGCAGACTTCTAGACTTTTTTGGTCTGTGCGTACTTCAATGTCTGGCGTTTTTGGTGCTTCAAAAGGAGCATCTAAACCTGTGAAATTTTTTATTTCTCCGTTTCGTGCCTTTTTGTATAATCCTTTAACATCGCGTTGCTCGCATACTTCAAAGGGCGCATTGATATAGACTTCAAAGAAATTACGCTCCCCAATTATACTTTTAGCTATGTTACGAATTTCTTCAGTGGGGCTTATGAAGGAGCAAATAGTAATCAGCCCTGCATTCATAAATAGTTTTGAAACCTCAGCAGCACGACGGATATTTTCTAATCTATCGCTTTCTGAAAAACCAAGATTGTTGTTGATTCCAGTTCTAAGGTTGTCGCCATCTAAAAGCTGGGTGAGATGACCTTTTAGATGCAATTCATTTTCAAGTGCACGAGCTATAGTGCTCTTTCCAGAACCCGACAAGCCAACCATCCATACTACAATGGATTTTTGTTTTAATAGATTTTCCTTATCGGTTCTACTTAAAATAGTTTCAAATATAGGATGAATGTTCGTACTCAATTCTTTTGTTTTTTTAAGGAAGAATTAATTCTTTTAATCTCTACTAACCTAATCAGGAATACCTACTTAGTATTCTTTTGAATTGGGATGCAAAGTTACTAAAAATCAGACAAAAAATAATCATTTGTTTATTTTATATATCTTTGAATAATTAAACAATTGAAAATGGAAGTATTAAAAAACTCTACTGATTTAGTAGATATTGATAAGTTGGCCGAGATTTCTAGAAAAGCAGGTGCAAAAATCATGGAGATCTATGCATATACCGATTTTTCGGGCATCGTAGATTTTAAATCGGATAGTTCGCCACTTACACTTGCTGATAAAGAGGCGAATAAGATTATTGAAGAAAGTTTAAGAACGTTGTATCCCTTTCCAATTATTTCTGAAGAAGGGAAAACTATTCCGTATGAGTTAAGACATGCATGGAAGGAATTCTGGCTAGTAGACCCGCTGGATGGTACAAAAGAGTTTATAAAGAAAAATGGAGAATTTACAGTGAACATTGCCTTTATGCAAAACAATAAACCCATGATAGGTATAATATACGCACCTGTTTTAGATGTTTTATATGTTGGGGTAGTAGGGCAGGGGGCTTTTAAAATTGAAGCTGGCGTTAAATCAAGTATTAAAACAAATCAAAGTAAAACCAAACTTGTAGCTGTAGGTAGCAGGTCCCACGCTTCTCCAGAAGACGAAGCAGTATTAAAAAATTATGACATCGTTGATAAAACTTCTATTGGAAGTTCACTCAAATTCTGTTTGGTGGCAGAAGGAAAGGCCGATATTTATTTTAGAAGTGGTCCAACTATGGAGTGGGATACTGCTGCGGGGCAGGCTATACTAGAAGCGGCCGGTGGAAAAATGTATAATCAATCTGGTAACGATTTTACCTACAACAAGGAATCTTTATTAAATGGAGGTTTTTTATGTACCGGGTGGGAATAATAATTTTTGTTTTATCTTATAAAAAACATAACTTAAGTATCTTTTAAAATCCATTAATTAGTTATGAATATAAAATTTGTAGTAGTTGGAATTATAATTTTAGTAGTCACATCTTGTAAAAGAGAATATACTGCTTCTTTTAGCCCTTCGCATAAGTCTTCAAGCGTTGTGGTGCCAAACCAACTATCAGAAATAGATAATGATCATTCAACTGCTTATGTAAAGACTACTACTGGTATAGCTATTCCGTCTAGTAAAAAAAACAGAATAAAAGTGGTAGATAAATTGAACGATTTTTCTAGAGTAAAACAAGAAGAGAAGATTGCTTCACCATTTTTTTTACAAACAAAAAAAGAAATTAAAAAATCAAATCAGATTAATAAAGAAAGAGATCCAAGATATTCTAGAGCGTTGATCATGACAATTTTTGGTGGTCTTGCAACAGGATTAGGCATATTGGCAATGAATGTTGCTCCAACAGGACTTCTAGTATTTATATTTGGTCTTATTTTTATAATTGGTGTCGTTTCTTTGATTATGTATTGGGCTAATCCTAGGCCAAAAATGTAAACGAAAGAAATAAATTTTAAAAAATGAACGAAACATTTAATAGTAATTTTATTTCAAAAAAAATATTTTTAGTAGTAGCAATTCTATTTTCTTTTTTGTCATTATTAGAAGCGCTGAAATATCTTGAACAAAAGGACGCCGTAGATCTTGGTTATAGAATAACAGGTGCCAGATTACTTGTGGCAAATAAATCTCCCTACCTTTATGTGTGGAAAGAGGGTGATGATAAGAAATTTTATAATCAATATGAAGTTTATAACACTGAAGTAAATGGAGTAACGGTTCCTCCTTCCGTATTAATTTTAATGAGTCCTTTTGCTTCTTTTGACGCTAATTCCGTCAAGTGGAGTTGGGCAGTATTTTCTTATGCATTATTGGGAGTTACAATATTTTTATTTTTTAAACTTTCAGAAGAGGAGCATAAATATAGCATTATTACCGTCGCATTATTTTTCTTTAGTGGTTCTATAGGCTGGCTGCTGCATATTCAAAGAGGACAAAATTATATTGTTTATCTTTCCTTACTTACGGTTGTATATTATTTATTTAAAAGGGAAAAGATATATCTTTCCTTAGGAGTATTAGCGCTATTAATTTGGTTGAGATTTCCATTTGCAATTTTTTTGATACCATTTATTCCTTTATTTAAAAAGCCCAAGTATATCTTTGTTTTTATATCCTATGGTATTGTATTGATTGGGGGCACTTTTTTGTTTACTAATTTACAAGATTGGAAAGATTATTTTTATGCACTTACAGAGTGGAGCAAGGCACAAGTGGTGCAATCAGAGTTTTTTAGCGATGCACAATCTCTGTCTTCAAAACATGCAGAAATAGGAGCTATAAAAAACGAAAGTGAGTATCTAATAAATAATTCTTCTTTTCAATATCTATTTCAATACCATCTTAAAATAGGGTTGTTTAAATTGGATTTATTTGCTCTTTTTATGTTAGGGCTTGTTGTTTTAGTATATCCAATTAGAAAAATTGTAAGGCGAGGTTCGGCCGAACTATTGTTTTTATTGGCATTTTTAATTTATATTCTTTTTGAATTATGTATCCCTGCTCCAAGGTATAATTATAATTATATCCAATGGATGTTTCCGCTGTTATTAATACTAGCTTCGTACAAACATATACGTGTAAAGCCTTATCAATGGCTATTCTGCGCAATTGGACTTTCTATGAATATGGGATTGTTCATTTATATTCCCCGCTCCATTACCATTGGGGAGTTTCTATTGTTTGGAACAGTTTGGCTCATTCTTATTGGGAATAAAAAAAGCAATAAAGAAATAGTGGCTTAGCTCGCCAATTTTTTATTTATCATTATCTCCTTTTAAATATTCATCACTTAAATAATTTGATTTTATCAGAAGAAGATGAATGTTTTCTTTCGTAATAGCCATAGGCTGTAATTTAATAAATGGAATAGTTGATAAGCCATTAAATGTCGTTGATTTAATTAATGGAATTTCTTTTTTTGATGCCAGCATGCAAGCTAATTCAGCAGCTTGATTCGCAAGGCTATCAATAGGTTTATAAACCGTCATTCCTTGGACATCATCTAGAATATTATAATAGGCGGAAACAGTTGCGTCTTGCCCCGTTATCGGAGTTTTTTCAGAAGGTCTGAATATCGATAAGATATCAATTACTCCTTGTGCTAATTCATCATTAGCTGCAATAATACCATCTATTTTGCCATCATACGTTGTTAGAAAGTCAGTCCCCTCCATAGAAGCTTCCATAGAAGTCCATTCCGAAAGGAAACGATCATAAATAATTTTTACTTTGCCACTTTTTATATAAGGTTCAAGAATAGTCATCTGACCCTTTTTAAATAAGAGTGAGTTAATATCATATTCAGGACCATTCATGATCATTATATTTCCTGAGTAATTTATTTTTTTAAGTATGAATTCTGCTTGAAGCTCACCAACTTTTTCTCCGTCAAACGAAATATAATAATCTAGATTACATTCAAGAATCAGCCGGTCATAGGCAATAATTGGGATGTTTTTTTTATTAGCTGTTTTTACAATGTTAGCGGCGGCTATTGAGTTGGCAGCTACAATAACAAGTACATTTGCCCCTTTATCGATAAGTTCTTGAGCCTGCTTGTGCTGCAAAGCAGTATCGCTGTCGCAAATTCGAATTATTATCTCATTGCCAGAAGCTCTCACCTTTTTAGCAAATATCGAACTATCATGTTTCCATCGGCTTGAATTAAAATCATCCATTAAAAAACCAATGATCTTTTTTTCTTGAGCCTGAATATTAAATGAAAATAGTAAGGCTACAAGAATTAATTGAATTCTAACAATTATCATGACTGTAATATTTATGTAATTTTACAACTCAAAGTTACATAAATAAAAATTAATAATCCATCATATCCTTATATTTCAGACGATTAAAAAATAAAAAGCGTTATTTATAAAAAAAACAGACTTTTTAAGGTCTGTTTTTTTTATAAATTTAAAATTACGTTCAATCTACCTAAAACTCTAAAATTGTTTTTTCGATAATATCACAACATTCATGAATCTGTTTTTCAGTAATGACTAAGGGAGGCGCAAATCGAATGATATCTCCATGTGTTGGTTTAGCTAACAATCCATTATTCATTAAATTTACACACACGTCCCAAGCTGTGCGGCCGTCGTTTGTAGGTTTTATTATAATGGCGTTTAATAAGCCTTTACCTCTTACAAGGGTTACATGGTCAGATTTTGCTTTAATATCATTCATTCTCTTACGGAAAATCTCTCCCAATCGAGACGCATTTTCGATAAGCCCTTCTTCTTTAATCACCTTTAGAGAGGCCACCGCTACCGCTGCTGCTATAGGATTACCTCCAAAAGTAGAGCCATGTTCTCCTGGTTTTATCGTCAGCATTATTTCGTCGTTAGTAAGTACCGCAGATACCGGATAAGTACCACCAGACAATGCTTTCCCAAGTATTAGCATATCAGGCTTTACTGCTTCATAATCTGAAGCTAGAAGTTTTCCTGTTCTACCAATACCAGTTTGAATCTCATCCATCATCAGGATTACATTGTATTTTTTACAAAGTTCTTCCGCTTTTTTTAAGTAGCCAATTGCTGGTACATATACTCCTGCTTCACCCTGTATTGGCTCTACCCAAAAGCCACAAACATTAGGGTTCTTTAAAGCATCTTCAAGAGCCTTAATATCATCATAAGGTATAATCTGGTAACCAGGCATAAAAGGCCCAAAATTATTTCTGGATTCGGGGTCTGTAGAAGCAGAAATAATACCCATAGTACGACCGTGAAAATTTCTTTCAACTGCTATTATCACTGCTTGATCTGTAGGAATACCTTTTTTTGTGTAGCCCCATTTTCTTGCAAGTTTTATTGCTGTTTCATTGGCCTCTGCCCCCGAATTCATCATTAATACTTTATCATAACCGAAATATTCACAAATGAATTTTTCGGCTTCTCCTAATCTATTATTATAAAAGGCCCTTGACGTAAGAGTTAATGTTTTAGCTTGTTCTACTAGCGCATCAATAATTTTGGGGTGACAGTGCCCTTGGTTTACAGCGCTGTAAGCAGAAAGAAAATCGAAATATCTTTTGCCTTCAACATCCCATACAAAGACTCCTTCTCCCTTAGCCAATACTACTGGCAGGGGATGGTAATTGTGTGCACCAAAATGGTCTTCCAGCTCTATTGCTCTGGAGGTTGCACTTAGGGTATTTGGTATCATCCTTTTTAGTTAAAATTTATTTAAAAGTAAAATTAGTAAAAACTGAGCAGTATTTTATATAGTATTTAGACTTCTGAAGAGGTTTTTGGGTTAATTTTAAGAACGTTTGGAATAATTTATAAAGTGTTTAATTTATTTGAATTCATTTATTCCCCCTTTCCAACATTTTTTTCTATCTTTATAGGGTTAAAATTCGATATAATTATTCTTCGATAAAAAGAAAATTACGTTACAGACTTTTCGATAGAATTATTCAATGTTTTATAAGTGATTTCAAATTAAAAAACTCTCTAAATAAATATCACTATGTATAAAGTTTTAGTATTCGTTATTCTTCTTGCATTTGGGTTAGAAATGAGTTGCCAAAATGGACATAAAAATCAATCTTGGCATACACCAAAACCTAAGCAAGGAAAAGCAAAGCGTAAGTAATTATTTTATGAAAAAAATTATTATAGCTATAGATGGATTTTCGGCGTGCGGGAAAAGTACTACAGCTAAACAAGTAGCTGCTAGGTTAGGGTATAGTTATATTGACACTGGTGCTATGTATAGGGCTACTGCGTTATATTTCCATGAACATTATATTAATCTAACAAACCCTACTGCCGTTAATAAAGCGCTAGAAGAAACACATGTCACCTTTCATTTTAATGAAAAACTTCAAAGAAGCGAAACATATCTTAATGGATTAAATGTTGAAGAGGAAATTAGGAAAATGTATATTTCTAATATGGTAAGTGAAGTAAGCGCCATCGTTGAAGTAAGAAAGCATATGGTACATCTTCAACGGAAGATGGGAAAAAAGAAGGGTGTAGTGATGGATGGAAGAGATATTGGAACAGAAGTTTTTCCAGAATCGGAATTGAAAATTTTTATGTCAGCTGACATGGAGGTGAGAGCTGCACGCAGACAGCAGGAATTACTTTCTAAAAAACAGATCGTTGACCTAAGTGATGTGCTTGAAAATTTAATGAAGAGGGATCATATTGATACCACTAGAGAAGAAGGCCCATTAAGAAAAGCAGAAGATGCTTATGTGGTAGATACTACTTATATTACAGTAGACGAACAAGTAGATTATATTCTTAATCTAGCGACTTCCAAAATAATTGAAAATTTACATACTGTATCTGATATATGAATATAGCAATCGATAAAAATTCGGGATATTGCTTCGGTGTGGAATTTGCCATACAAATGGCCGAAGATGAGATGTTGAGCGGAGAGCAACTTTATTGTCTCGGAGATATTGTCCATAATAGCATGGAAGTGGAACGCCTAACAAAGAAAGGCCTTAAGATAATAGATTATGATGATCTTAAAAAACTAAAAAATTGTAAGGTTTTGATTAGAGCTCACGGAGAGCCTCCCGAAACCTATCAACTTGCCTTGAAAAATAATATAGAACTAATTGACGCCTCTTGCCCTGTAGTATTAAAACTTCAAAACAGAGTTAAACATGCCTTTGATACTATGGAAAAAAAGGATGGTCAAATTGTAATTTATGGACAAGTAGGTCATGCTGAAGTTATAGGATTAACAGGTCAAACAGGAGACAAAGCGATTATCGTTACTTGTGAAGAAGATCTAGCTAAAGTAGATTTTAACCGACCTGTTACGTTGTTTAGTCAAACCACCAAAAGCACTCAAGGTTTTTATCATATTAAAGCTTTAATAGAAGAAAAAATACAAGCTGCAGGAAAAAATCACGTTACCGAGTTTGATGCCAATGATAGTATTTGTCGCCAGGTTTCTAACCGTGAGCCTCAGTTACAAAAATTTGCACTTGAACATGATGTAATTATTTTTGTTAGCGGAAAGAAAAGCTCGAATGGAAAAGCTTTATACGGCGTTTGTAAAAACCAGAACGAAAGAAGTTATTTTGTAGAAAACGAAGCAGAAGTTTCTCCGTTATGGTTTGCAGAGAGTGATTCAGTAGGAATTTGTGGTGCTACTTCTACACCCATGTGGTTGATGGAAAATGTAGCAGAGAAGATTGGCACTCTTAAATTATCATAAAAATTAAATTTTAATAAGTGATGAAATATATATTGAGGTACTTTCTACAAGGTTTATTGTTGGTCCTCCCTGCTTGTTTTACTTTATACATAATATTTTCTCTAATCGTATGGATTGACAAAATCCTACCTAGATTATTTGAAATCCAATTATTTCCAGGCTCAGGGATACTTATTATATTGGCCTTTATAACTATTACAGGCTTTATAGGATCTTCTATTATCGCCCGTCCTGCTTTTAATTTTATTGAGTATTACATGTATAAAATCCCTTTAATAAATCTTATCTATTCTTCAACGAAGGATGTTATAGGTGCATTTGTAGGAGATGAAAAAAAATTCAATCATCCCGTATTGGTAAGGATGCATAAGGATGAAGAGGTGTACCGAATAGGATTTGTAACAAGAGAAAATCTAGATACAATAAATATTAAAGATATGATTGCGGTCTACTTTCCCGATTCTTATGGGTTTACAGGGAATTTGTATATAGTATCAAAAGATAATATTAAAGAGATGGATGCTCCAAGTTCCGAAATTATGAAGTTGATTGTCTCAGGTGGCGTCTCAGGAGCCATGCCAGCCAAAGAAGAAGATAAAAAATAAATTATTACAGTGACGTATCACACTACGTCTAATAAAATGGATACTATTCATACACATACTTTTAAAAATGGAATTACAATTGTACATCGCCAGGTTAGTAACACGAGAGTATTGCATTGTGGATTTGTATTAGATATTGGAAGTCGTGATGAGAGCCTTTCACAAGAAGGACTAGCACATTTTTGGGAGCATATGGCTTTTAAAGGTACATCTAAACGAAAATCGTTTCATATTATTAATAGATTAGAAACTGTAGGTGGCGAACTCAATGCGTATACGACCAAAGAAAAAATCTGGTTTCACGCTTCTGTACTTGATCAACATTTTGAACGAGCCTTGGAATTATTGAAAGACATTACATTTGATTCTGTATTTCCTGAAAAAGAAGTTCAAAAAGAAAAAAATGTGATACTGGAAGAAATGTCTATGTATTTGGATTCTCCAGAGGATGCTATACAAGACGATTTTGAAAGTATACTTTTCCGTGATCATCCATTAGCGCACAATATACTCGGCACACAAAAATCAGTAAAATCTTTTCATCAAAACAGTTTCAAACAATTTTTAAAAGAAAATCTAGACAATTCGAGATTGTTATTCGTTTCTATTGGAAATATGCCTTTTGATAAAATAAAAGCTTATTGTGAGAAGCACCTTGCCGATATCCCCAACAAAACAAGTGCTAAAAAAAGAGACAAATTTAAAGAACTAAAACCTTTGTCTCATGTGGTCAAAAAATCTATATCACAGGCGCATTGTATGATGGGTAGGGCCTGCTATTCCATTAAAGATAAAAGAAAAGTACCTTTATTTATGATGGCTAATTTATTGGGTGGTCCTGCTATGACTTCACGATTAAATATGTCTTTGCGAGAACGAAAGGGTTTGGTGTATAGTATTGATGCTAGTTACACTCCCCTTACAGATACAGGCTTATTTAGTATTTATTTTGGAACAGAAAAAAAACAAATAGATCGTAGCGTAGAATTAGTATTAAAAGAATTTAAGATTCTTCGTGAAAATAAACTTGGAGGGATTCAACTTCATAGTTTGAAAGAACAGATAAAAGGGCAGTTAGCAATTGCAGAAGAAAACAATGTGAATTTCATGCAAATGATGGGACGTAGTTTGTTGGACTATGGTAAAATTGAAAGTCTTGATTCTATTATTAAATCGATAGAAGAGGTGTCAGCGGAAGACTTATGGACCTTAGCCAATGAATTTCTTGTAGAAAAAAAATTTACAAGTCTTACGTATCTTCCTGAATAAATTATGGAATTTCTACCTCCTGATATTGAACACTATTCAGAGCAGCACACTACTGCGGAATCCGCTTTATTGAAAAAATTAAATAGAGATACTTTTGCGAATGTATTAATGCCCCGTATGCTTTCTGGAAACCTTCAAGGAAGAATGTTGGCTACAATTAGTCAGATGATACGCCCTGAAAAAATTCTAGAAATAGGTACTTTTACTGGCTATTCCGCACTTTGTATGGCAGAGGGACTTGCAGAAGGGGGAATCTTGATTACCATAGACATTAACGAAGAGTTAGAAAATATGGTAAGAAAATACATCCAAGAGGCCGGGATGGAATCTTCTATCGACTATAGGATCGGCAATGCGATGGAGCTTGTTCCAAAGCTTGATGATCAGTTTGACCTTGTTTTTATTGATGCTGATAAAATAAATTATCTTAATTATTATAATTTAGTATTCCCCAAGGTTAAAAAAGGTGGTTTTATTATAGCCGACAATGTACTTTGGAGCGGAAAGGTTTTGTTAAATGATGGTAAAAAAGCGGATAAAGATACTCAGGCTTTACTTGATTTTAATGATTTTGTGCATCAAGACGAGTCCGTTGAAAATGTTTTACTCCCGTTACGCGATGGACTAATGATATTGCGAAAAAAGTAGTAAATTAGTAACCAGAAACAATCTTTACTTACTTTAATGAAAATAAAACTAAGGCTCCTTTTTTTATGCCTTTTTGCAGGGATAAATCTTTATGCTCAAAACGTACCCGTTATTGAGGTGCCAGACGAGATTGAGTTTGCGGGAATGAAATTGAAAATTTCATCGGGAGCAAAAGAAATTTTGCGAAAAGACATTGCAGGAATGATAAAAAATGCTAAATATTTTTACTCTAAAGTTGAATTAGCAAATCTTTATTTTCCACTTATAGATAAAGTTTTTGAAGAAGAATCGTTTCCAAAAGATTTCAAATACCTTGCGTTGCAAGAAAGCAGTCTTATAGGAGATGCCGTTTCAAAATCAAATGCAGTAGGATATTGGCAGTTCAAAAAAGAGAGTGCTGTAGAAGTAGGCCTAAGAGTGGATAGTAGAATTGACGAAAGAATGAACATAATAGCGTCGTCGCGTGGAGCTGCGCGTTATCTAAGACGAAATAATCAAACCTTCAACAATTGGGTGTATTCATTACTTTCTTATAATCTTGGATTAGGTGGTGCAAAAGGGCAGATTGATCCTAATTATATAGGTGCAATGAAAATGTCAATAGATGAGCATACACATTGGTACGTACTTCGTTTCTTAGCTCATAAGTTAGTCTTTCAAAATGCAGTGGGAAATTCATCTTCTGTAGACTCCGTGCTGGTAGAGTATATTAATGGAGCAAATAAATCTTTACACGATATTGCTGCAGAATATAATTTGGACAAAGATAAAATTGCTTCTTATAATAAATGGTTGAAATCTGAAATAATACCCGAAGATAAAATTTATCCAGTAGTACTACCTGTACCCGTTTCTCTTGTTGCAGTATTTTCTAAAAATGAAGTACCAACCAATAAGAATAGTAAACAAGAAAAGCCACAAAAAGAAAAATTTTCATCAATAGCGGAAATTGATATTCAAAAATATAGTTCGATAGCCTATACCCTTGTAATAAATGGAGTAAAGGCTATCATGGCTAGAAGTGGAGATAATAGTGTGAAGCTTTCTTCTAAAGGAGACATCTCGAAAGATGAATTTCTTCTATATAATGAAATGCACTCTTTTGAGGATATAATTCCAGGCAGAATCTATTACTTAAGTCATAAAAGGAAAAAAGCTATGGTAATGTTTCATACCGTACAATACGAAGAATCAATATGGGACATTGCTCAGAATTATGGAATTAAAATAGAAACCATCCGTGAGAAAAATAGAATGGATGAAAATGAGGCAATTGATCCTGGTAGAGTTTTGTGGCTGCGTACCAAAAGACCAAAAGTAAAACCAGTAGAATATAAATCCATTGAAAAAAAAGAACCTCCTAAAATAAAAATAAAAGAGATAGAGCCAGAAAATATAATTACGTCTCCCAAAGTGGAAGAACCTATAAAGATCAATGAGAATATCTTTGTACACTACGATACTAAGCTTTCGCCTTATGTGATAGATTCAGCCAAATTTGAGTATGTATATCATGAAGCTCTTGCAGGTGAAACACTGTTTGGTATTTCTAAGAAATATCAAACAGCTACAGATAGTATCTTGAAATGGAATAATATGGAAGGGTATGGAATAAAAGTAGGACAGAATATTATCGTAAGTGTTAAAAACATAGTAATGGAACCATTTTATCATTCTGTAATTACAGGTGATACATTTTATAAAATAGCTCGTCAATACAGCGTTTCTGTTGCAGATATACAGCAGTGGAATAATAAAACAGATTTGAGTATTAAACTTGGAGAACGATTATTGATTAAAAAATAAATAAGAGGCGATGGTAAAAAAATTTTCACAGAATGATTTTTTTTTAAAAACTGCTTACGACCAGTTTCCTGAAGCCATTGTGGTTGTAGACGGTAGTTATTTAATCGCTTATGCTAATCCTTCTGCAGAAAAGATTATAGGAAAGTCTTTAAAATTAGTAAAAGGGAAAAAGGTATTTCCAGAAATAAAAATTTCAGATTTTTCGGGGAAAAAGAAAAATATTTCGTGGCTTTACACATTAACTGCTTTTTCAAATTCTATTGAAGAAGAGGTTTGGCTGGAACCGTTTAAAGAGAAAAATAAAAAAATAAAATTATCAGTATCCATTGTCAGCAAGCCTAATGAGAAGCCTACTGATTATATATTTCGATTTTCGGAAGTCTTTTCGGAAGTGAATTTGTTAGAAAATATAAGAGAAATAGAGCGAAAATATAAAGGGCTGTTTGAAAATGCGCAAGAAGGAATTTTTATAATGGATGATAATGGTATTATCCTTGATGCTAATCCAAGTGTTAATAATCTCTATGGAAAAGAAAATTTTTTGGGATTAAGTATTTTTGAATTATTTCCTCGTAATACTAAATTAGAAAATAATAAATTCTGGAAAGGATTTATGGCGGAAGGTAAGATAAATGGATTTTATAAATATGTGCTTCCAAATGGAAATATAAAATATATAGACTTTAAAGCTCGGAAAAATTATTTGCCAGGACTTCATATGGCAGTATTGAGTGATGAGACTGAAAAAAGGTTTACTGAAAAAGCTTTATTAAGCTCCGAAGCCAACCTGAAAGCCATTTTTGACAACAGCGATCAAAGTATAATTCTTATAAACTTAGAATACACAATCATAGCAGCGAACATACATGCTAGCGAAATGACAAATAATCTGTTGGGAGAAAAAATGCATATCGGAGAAAAAATCTCTAAGTATGTTGTAAACAAAGAGCTGTTTGTTCAGGAATTTAATAAAGCTAAAAAAGGTGTTAAAGTTGTTGTTGAGAGAAACATTCATGGCTTAGATGGTAAAGAGTATTGGATGGAATTTGTATACATTCCAATAAAAGATAATAAAGGCTCTATTGTTAGTATTTGTTATACAGCGACTAATATTAATAATAGAAAAAATGAGGCTTTAGTGTTGAAAGAAAGCGAGCAAAAATTTAGGAGCCTTTCGGAAAATTCACCCGATATAATTTATATAATAGATCTCGTAACTAGAAAGATTAGTTATTTTAACAGAGATAATATCTTAGGTTATTTAAGTGCATTACTTATTACATCCGAAGCATGGATTGAGATTGTATACCCAGAGGATTATAAAAGAGTAGTAGAGCATTGGCATAAATTTCTTAAGTCAAAAAGTAAGAAGTCTCATTCTATTGAATATAGAATACGCAGAATAGAAGGAGAGTATGAATGGGTTTCTAACCGACATATTATTGTAGAATGGGACTCAAAAGGTCTACCTACAAAAGTACTGTTGAATATTACCGTTATTACAGATCAAATTAAAGCACAAGAAGCATTAAGAGAAAGTGAGACTAAATTAAAAGCATTGATTGAAAATACATCTGATCTTGTATGGTCGGTAGACAATGAGTTTAATTTGACAGCAGCAAATTCTTCTTTTAATGAGTTGATAAAAAATAATTATAAAAAGAAAGTTAATTTAGGTGATAACCTTTATTCTGTCTTACCCAATTTGTCCAAAGATGGCTGGTTAGCATTGCATGTTACCGCTTTAAAAGGTAAAAAGGTAACGGCAGAATTTTCTTGGTTATCTAAAAAGAAAGAAAATATTTTTTATGAAATTTCTTATAATCCTATTTATGATGCGGAAAATAATGTATCAGGAGTGAGTGTTTTTGCAAGAGATATAACACAACGTAAAAATAACGAAGCTACAATTGTACAAACCAATTTTGAGTTGGATAGCTTCGTTTATAGAGCATCCCATGATCTTCGGGCTCCATTGAAATCTATTCTTGGGTTGGTAAATATTATTAACAATCAAGCAAATGAAACGGACAAGGTAAATTATTTACGACTTATAGAGAAGAGTGCAATAAAACTTGATAATTTCATCTCTGATTTAATTAATTTTTCGCGCAATAGTCGTGCTTCTGTAGACATTGAAGAAGTAGACTTTGCTAATATAATAGCCGAATGTAAAGAGAATCTACGTTTTATGGAAGGTGCTGAAAAAGTAGAATTTATTTCAAAAGTAAAAGGTATTAAAGATTTTTATTCTGACGGTAAACGGATTTCTATTTTCCTTCAAAATTTCCTTTCGAATGCTATTAAATATCATAATCCAAATAGTAATATTAAATCTTATGTCAATATTCAAGTAGTGATTTCAAAAATAAATGCTGTAATTACTATTAAAGACAATGGAGTAGGAATAAAAAAAGAATATCAACCTAAGATTTTCAATATGTTTTATAGAGCATCAGAAAATTCTTTTGGATCTGGATTAGGGCTCTACATTGCTAGACAAGCCGTAGAAAGACTTAGTGGGGAAATTAAAATTGATTCAAAGTTAGGAGTCGGTACTACCTTTACGATAACACTACCAAACCTTGAAAGTAAAATATTTGACTTTACTTCAATATAAAATGTTGAACAGGTTGTTTTTTTCTGAAAAATATAATTCCCAAATAAAATAAATCTATTGACATCGTAACGGAAGAGTGTGCTTTTATATCATTCCACGCTTTCTCCATTTCGGATGACCAGTATATGTCATCAAAAATAAATATAGAATTTTCATTAGCTTTTTTTAGGCACTGCGAAAAATAACGCATCGTCGGTTCATAACGATGATTAGCATCAAAAAAAACAAAATCTACTGTTTTAACATCCTCTAATAATTTGGGAAGAGATGTGTCAATATTTCCTACTATAAGTTGAATATTCTGTGCATGTATTTTCTTGAAATTATTTTCTGCTACTTCTGCAGTAGACGGACAACCTTCAAAAGTGAAAATTTTGCCATTAGGATTTGCTAGTGACTCGTAGAGAGTTGTTAATCCTAATGAAGTCCCCAGATCTATAACAGTACACGGTTGTTGCGTTTTTATGATTCGAAAAATTAATTGTGCTAGCCTTGTATTTTTTTTAGAATGATTACTTATAGAAGCTATTGTACGAGTGTTAGATTTTGTCACCCCTGATCCTGCTCCTAAATCTACAATTTCAATAGTTTTTAGATTTTTTTTAAGACTTTTTCTGAGTTGTTCTATTTTGTTGAATTCAGGATTGAAATCTTTTCCTTTGATTACTTTCGTATAAAAATCATACGCAAAAGGAGAGTGTAAGGAATGTTCGTCCTTAGCGTTCAGTATATAGTTAAAATAACGTATTAATAGGAATGTTTTATTCAAACTAAAAAAATTAATTAAGTCTGAAGGGCACGATCATGTTAAAGGCTGGTATTTTAACATTAAATTTATTTTCATCTACAGTGCGCTGCATCATATAAGTGCCTACCATTTTACCAATTTCTGTATTAAGATTACAACCAGAAATATATTCGTAAGATTCACCAGGTTCAATAACTGGTTGTTGTCCCACTACTCCTTCACCTTCTACTTGTCTCTCCGCTCCATTGGAGTCATATATGAACCAGTGGCGCCTTAGCAACTGAATGGTATATTCACTGTTATTTTCAATATGTATCTTATAATTAAAAACAAAGTGTGATTGTCCCGGGCTCGAATACTCTGGCTGGTAAGCTGTAACTACGCTTACTTTAATACCATTCGTTATTTCCGTTACCATTTCAGACATATCAATTGTGGATATTGTATCTAATTTTTACTAATTTAGAAAATTAAATACCAAAAGTCCAGAATTAAGATCATTTTATTATTGGCTATGGTAAAAGGTGTGAATACTAATGATTTCAGCGTAACATGGAAGTAATATTAACACAATCATGGGAAGAAAGATTAAAATTGGAGTTTGAAAAGTCCTATTTTAGTAAACTTATGGATTTTATAGCAGGTGAAACCGGAAGTCATGAAATTTATCCCCCCGAAAACCTGATTTTTAATGCATTTAATAAATGCTCTTTTGAAGAAGTCAATGTGGTAATTATTGGACAAGATCCTTATCATGGTCCAGGTCAAGCAAATGGACTTTGTTTTTCGGTAAACGATGAGGTGCGACATCCTCCTTCTTTGAAAAATATTTTTAAAGAAATAAAAGAAGATCTGGGAAAACCGATACCTGTAAATGGGAATTTGGAAAGATGGGCTAAGCAAGGAGTATTATTGCTCAACGCAACACTCACGGTTCGAGCCAATACGGCAGGCTCTCATCAAAAGCATGGCTGGGAAGAATTTACAGACGAGGTCATTAAGAAGTTATCCGAAGAAAAAGAAAAGATTGTATTTATTTTATGGGGCGCTTATGCACAAAAAAAGGGAGCTCTAATTGATGCTTCTCGTCATATTGTATTGAAATCAGCACACCCTTCTCCTTTTTCAGCATACAATGGTTTTTTTGGAAATAAACATTTTAGCAAAACGAACGACTATCTGTTGAGCATGGGCAAGAAAGCGATTGAATGGTAATAGGATAGAAAGTTTAAAACAATCGAGGATTGACGTTTTTAATAATTGTAATTTGCTATTTATTGAATTATATTTGAAAGATTTGTTAGCCTATAAATATGATTAGGCTAAAATATAGAACGTTGAAAGAAAATAGTAAAAGACATATAGCGATACTTGGTTCTACTGGTTCAATAGGCACTCAAGCCTTAGATGTAATCAGAAAAAACCAAGATAAGTTTGTAGTAGAAGTACTCACCGCACAAGCTAATGCTGATCTTTTGATTGAGCAGGCTGTAGAGTTCAAACCCAATACTGTAGTTATTGTTAATGAACACCTCTATGATAAAGTATTTGCAGCACTTGATCCTCTTGGAATAAAAGTTTATTCTGGTATCAATGCATTGTCTTCTGTTGTAGAGATGGAAGTGATTGACATCGTACTTACTGCTTTAGTAGGTTATTCTGGATTGCTACCTACTATACGAGCCATAAAAGCGGGTAAACACATTGCACTAGCCAATAAAGAAACGCTAGTGGTAGCAGGAGATTTAGTAACAAAACTTGCGCTAGCACATAAGATAGATATTTTACCTGTCGATTCAGAACACTCTGCTATTTTTCAATGCCTTGCTGGTGAATTCCATAATCCAATTGAAAAAATAATTCTTACCGCTTCTGGCGGACCTTTCAGAGGCAAAGACCTTGAGTTCTTAAAAACTGTAACCAAAGCTCAAGCACTCAAACACCCCAATTGGAGTATGGGGGCAAAAATCACGATCGACTCTGCATCGCTTATGAACAAAGGGCTTGAAGTAATTGAGGCCAAATGGTTATTTGGATTAGAGGCTTCTCAAATAGAAGTAACAGTACATCCACAATCTATCGTACACTCAATGGTGCAGTTTGTAGACGGTTCTATCAAAGCTCAAATGGGATTGCCTGATATGAAATTGCCAATTCAATATGCGTTGGGATATCCAAATCGTCTTAAGTCAGACTTTCCTAGATTTGATTTTAGCTTATCTCATTCCCTTACATTTGAGAAGCCAGATTTAAACACCTTTAAAAATCTAGGATTGGCTTTTACAGCTTTGGATAAAGGAGGGAATATGCCTTGCATTTTAAATGCAGCTAATGAAATAGCGGTAGCCGAGTTTTTAAATGATAAAATATCATTTCTTGAAATTTCAGACGTTATCGAGCAATGTATGGCAAAAGTTGCCTACGTAGCTGCACCATCGTTAGAAGATTATATCAATACAGACACTGAGACCAGAAGACTGGCTCAGAATTTAATTATCAAAGTTTAAATATTATTTATAATGGGAATTACTTGGGTACAAGTTTTGCAAATTTTTATTAGTCTATCAATCCTCATCGTGTTGCATGAGTTTGGGCATTTTGCTGCTGCTAGATTATTTAAAACAAGAGTAGAAAAATTTTATTTGTTTTTTGACTTTTTATTTCCTCTGGCAACCGTATTTAATTTTGCATTGTTCAAAAAGAAAATAGGAGATACAGAATATGGATTGGGTTGGTTTCCTTTGGGTGGATATGTGAAAATTGCGGGTATGGTGGATGAGTCAATGGACAAAGAGCAAATGAAACTTCCACCTCAACCTTGGGAATACCGCGCGAAACCTGCTTGGCAACGTTTAATTATTATTATGGGTGGCATTTTGGTGAATTTCTTTTTAGCCATGTTTCTATACATTATTCTTATGGGTGTATGGGGCGAAGAATATCTGCCAACTGAAAATGCAAAATACGGAATCTCTTGTGAGCCTTCTGCTAAGGCAATAGGCCTCAGGAATGGAGATAAGATTTTAATGGTAAACGGAAAAAAAGTAGAAAATTTCAATAAAATATCTGCAGAAATTTTATTGAGTTCTCCTGCATTACTTGATATAGATAGAAATGGAGATAAGATACAAATAACGGTTCCAGATAGCTTCGTTAGAGATATACTTGACCAAAGAGTAAAAGGATTTATTTCACCTCGTGCGCCATTCTTTATCGGAAAGATTAGAAAGGTAGAGGCTGAAAAAGCGGGTCTAAAACCAGATGATCAGATTATTGGAATAAATGATTCTAGTCTTTTGTTTGTTGATGAGTTTATTCCTGTCGTTCAAAAAAATGCAGGTAAGAAAATTACGATCACGGTACTTAGAAATAAAAAAGATACTGTTGTGTGTGCATTAGCTGTACCTGCTGATAGTTTGATAGGACTAGAATTAAATGCTGGAATTAAAGAGTTTTTAACGCTGAAAAAAATAGAATATTCTTTCTTTGAAGCCATTCCTGCTGGAATAAATAAAACATTTTCATTGTTAGGATCTTATGTTTCTCAATTTAAATTGTTCAGTCCTAAATACGGAGGAGCTAAACAAATTGGAGGTTTCGCAACAATGGCTACAATTTTCCCTAAAAGTTTTTCATTCGAAGGGTTTATTGCAATTACAGCATTTATATCCTTGATACTTGCCTTTATGAATTTCCTTCCAATCCCTATGCTGGATGGCGGGTATGTAGTTTTCATATTATATGAAATGATAACAAAAAAGCAACCTAGTGATCGGTTTATGGAAATCACAAATTACATTGGAATGATATTCCTTTTTGGTCTAATGCTTTATGCAAATGGAATGGATATCTATCGTGGAATTTTTCAATAAGTAAAAATTGAAATAAATATTTGCATCTATTAGTTTTCTGATTGATGCAAATATTTTTATATTTAGGGAGGACTAAACAAGGGTTATGATGAAAAAAAATGGCATTATTCTTTTATTTATTTTACTTTCAGTTGGCTTGTCTCATGCAGAGATAAAGGACTCCGTGGGGGTAACTAAAATCAGTGAAAAACTTCATATTCTTTATATGGTTTCTCCAGGAGAAACTATATATGGTATCTCTACAAAATACGGTGTGCCTGTTTCTGATTTATTAGAAATTAATCCAGAATTAGAAAGTGGTTTGAAAGTAGGGCAAGTCATCAATATACCTTATGTTCCAGAACTAAGAATAAAAACCCTAGACGAAAATTCAATCGTTCATAAAGTGCAACCAGGAGAAACATTATATGGGATTGCTAAAAAATACAATACTTCTGTAAATGAATTGATGAGGTTGAATAATATGCAATTGAAGGCTGGACAAGCCCTTGTTGTAGGCTATAAGAATCAACCAAATACAAATGCGAACACACCTTCTACTCCGCCTGTTAGTATTGAACCTAAAGTAGTAAAAACAGATTCTGAATCAAAAGAAAAAATCCCTGTTGTAGTTGCAGAAGTTAAAGAGGTGAAGGAAGTGAAAGAAGTAGCAAAAATACCAGCGACACTTCCTAAACCAGAAAGTACTATTGTTCCTTTCGATTTCGATAAAGACAGAAAACAAATTTTGGTTATTCCTTTTGATCCTTATCTTTATTTTTCTGATGCCGATGCAGAGATCGCAGCCAAGTCAAATATGGCAATGCCGAAGGTGAGACAAATGTTTAGAAGAAGATTAAATGCACTGCTCGATGTACAAGGATATGAAATGATCCGATTGATGGGTGGTAAGTCTAAAGATTCAACGAGTGATTTGAATAAGATCTATGGTTCTGTTACCTACAATTATCAGGAGATGTTGTATAGCGAATTCAATCCAAACAACGCTCAATATAAAGTACAAGACAATGCAGTAAATGAGAAAAAAGACGACGATAAGTCTTGGTTTGAAAAGAAAAGAGATAAAATGCAAGGCGCTAATCAGGCCACTGCATCAAGCTACAATACTCCCAAAGATCATGGTAAATATTTTGGGGTACGCGTAAAAGACCCTGAGTTGTTTAATTATTTTAAACAGAAATACGATATTGATTATTATATTTTCATCAACCAGTTTGAAGTGAAAACTAATTATGAAAATTGTTTGGATAGAGCAGCGCTGAATTACGAAAGAACATTTACTACACACTATTCTATATTTGATGCCAATGGTAAACAGATAGCTGGGAATAAATTTAAAACAAACTATAATTCTAATTCAAATTATATCTTTACTATAGTGAGCGACAACGCACCTAAGATTGTAGATAGAATTATGGCGGATATTCCTCCTCCAAATAAATAAGAGATAAGGGGTTCATTTTTTATTACAATTCATAAGAAATGAACCTTTTATTAAATTTCTTCTAAATCATAGTAGGCTCATTTTTTTTCATTTTAACTATTTTTTGTAGCTTCGCATCCTGATAGTCAGATTAATTAACACGTATGAAAAAGAATATAGCAGTTTTAAAAGGGGATGGTATTGGTCCTGAGGTAACAGATCAGGCAATAAAAGCATTGAAAGCCATTGAATTGACTTTTGGTCATGAGTTTACATATACTGAAGCCTTAATAGGTGCCGTTGCTATCGATGCTACTGGTAATCCTTTTCCAGAAGAAACTTTTAAAATATGCCAAGCCTCTGATGCTATTCTATTTGGTGCAATTGGCCATCCAAAATATGATAACGATCCGAATGCAACGGTAAGACCAGAACAAGGTCTTTTGGCTATGAGAAAAAGTCTTGGACTATTTGCAAATATACGTCCCATTAATACGTATAAAGTGCTTGCTAATTCCTCTCCACTTCGTGCGGATTTGGTAGACGGTGTAGATTTTGTAGTATTTCGTGAACTCACAGGAGGTATTTATTTTGGAACAAAAGGCCGTAGCGAAGACAGAACTGTAGCGTTTGACAACTGTCAATATTCTAAAGAAGAAATTCTTAGAATTTCTAAGCTTGCATTTGAAGCGGCTCAGAAAAGAAGGAAAAAATTAACACTTGTCGATAAAGCCAATGTTTTAGCTACTTCCAGACTGTGGAGAGAAACGGTAAAAGAGTTTGCTAAAAATTATCCTGATGTGGAGCTTGACTATATGTTTGTAGACAATGCTGCTATGAAAATAATTCAACAACCAAGATATTTCGATGTAGTACTTACTGAAAAT
>JANOTP010000191.1:0-19024 GCA_031416415.1 Cytophagales bacterium
ATGAGGCATATTTTTATGCACAAAGAGGCTGTGCAGTGGCGGTTGTTAACTATAGTCGCGTAACAACTAAAGATGTTTTGTGTACAAATTTCGAAGAAATAGTTGGTAGAGCAACTGCAGAAATACATGCTGCAATTCAATTTTGTGTTGCCAATAAAAATTTTGCCAATATTGACGTAAATAATATATTTATAATAGGAGAAAGTGTAGGGGGAATTGCTGGATCAACGGCTATTTGGTGGAGTGGAACTAAATATGCCAATAAATTTGGCCTGAATAAAAATCCTTCTGGCCCCCCTTATTATGGTTCGTATTTTACAAAAACTATGGCTTCAAATCATCCCACTGTACAATATTCTATTAAAGCTATGTCACTTTTCTATTCTGGAGTTTCATATCCAGAAGTATTCACCGAAAGAGATATAAATAAAAATATTCCACTTATTATGCAACAAAGTAATGAAGATCCTATTTTCCCATTTGACAACAATTACTCTTCTAATTTATGCTCCACAGTTAATCAAGATATAAAAATAGCAGGCTGTGGATTTATTCGAAGAACAATTGACGACTCTAGAGAAGTAGATAAACCAAAATATAAAATGCATGAATACAATTGCTGTCTTCATGAAAATAATATAAGCATGAATTGGGTGAACAATGTAACTTCTACTTTTTTCAACAAAATAATGTTTAACCAATCTTTTGAGACGGGTACGGAAATAACTAATACTTGTACTTACAATCCAAATTTTCCACCTTATAAAACAGGGCCTGCTATATGTCCTGAACTAATACCTGTAATATATTCACGAGAACAGGTTGGAGCTCTAGTAATATATCAATATGGTAAAAGTTTACCTTTTAACCATCTTGATATGTACTATGCTAATAGTACACTTAAAAAACCTTTAGTGCTAATTCTTCCAGGGAGTGGATTTCTGGTAACACCTGGAGACGCAAGAGATATAATGGTGCAAAAAGACGTTACAGATGAGGCATATTTTTATGCACAAAGAGGTTGTGCAGTGGCTGTTGTTAACTATAGTCGCGTAGCAACTTTAGATGTTTTGTGTACAAATTTTGAAGAAATAGTTGGCAGGGCAACTGCAGAAGTACATGCTGCAATTCAATTTTGTGTTGCCAATAAGGACTTTGCCAATATTGATGTAAATAATATATTCATAATAGGAGAAAGTGCTGGGGGAATTGCTGGATCAACCGCTATTTGGTGGAGTGATACTAAATATGCTAATAAATTTGGACTGAATCAAAATCCTTCTGGTGCCCCTTATTATGGTTCATATTTTTCAAAAACAATGGCTTCAAACCATCCTACTGTACAATATTCTATTAAAGCTATGTCGCTTTTCTATTCTGGAGTATCTTACCCAGAAGTATTCTCCGAAAGAGATCTAAATAGAAATATTCCTCTTATTATGCAACAAAGCAATGAAGACCCAACTGTCCCATTTGACATTAATGACAACTCTAATTTATGCCCCACACTTACTCAAAATGTAAAAGTAGCAGGTTGTGGATTTATTCGTAGAACAATTGACAACTCTACAGAAATAGGTAAACCAAAGTATAAAATGTATGAATACAATTGCTGTCTTCATGTTAATTATATAAATATGGATTGGGTAAGTAATGTAACGTCTAATTTTTTCAATAAAGTACTTTTCAACCAACCTTTTATACCTGGGACCGTCACAACTAATTATTGTGCATACAATCCAAATTTTCCACCTAAAATATCAGGGCCTGCTAACTGCCCTGCATCAAGCAATAGAATTGGCCAATTCGAAGACCAGCTAGCTATAAGTGAAGCTAATAGTATGAATGATTTTAATGCAAGTGTAAAAAATAAAGAACTTACTATTACCTTCCACACAGAAAACTCAGCTATTGCTACAATGAAAATAATTGATCTATCAGGAAGTCTTAAAAAACAAAACATAATTACAACCGGACAACAAATAAATGTTTCCGATTTACAAACTGGAATTTATTTTGTTTTAGTGGAACAAAATAATACATTATTTAAAAAGAAAATCTTTATTGAGTAATATAAGCCACAAGAATAACAATAAATTAAGAGCCCCTATCGAATTTCGATAGGGGCTCTTAATTTATAAGCTAGTAGTTTATTCTTCGAATAATAAAAGCTCTTAGGTACTCTTCGCAAGAGCTAGAGTGAATAAAGAGAAAGCCTAAAACTGAATTATACTATCTTTTGAAAACGGAGACTCTCCTCCATCTTTAAATACAGCTTTGATGCTATATCGATATTTTTTACCTGATACCAATGACCTGTCATAAAACTCAAACATAGTCGCTTCTACACTCTTTAATATTAGTAGTTTCCCATCATCAGTTGCTCTATAAATCTGAAACAATTCTACCCCTTGATACGGATAGACCCATTTAAACTTCACTATCTTTTTCCTACGATCAACTTTATTAGTTACCTTTTTTAGCTCGGGACGGATACCATTGTCATAAGCTTTCAGCTGAACGGCTGGAGAAAAGCCTGACACTAACTTATCGTCGTCAAAAGCTTGTAGGGTGTACTCATACCACTGACCTTTATATAGACTAGTATCCACATATGAGGTATAAGCCATCGTATCTCTAGCAAATACTTTGTATTCATGCCATGTAGTCTCCCCTTGTAACTTTCTATATAAAATAGTTTTTATAACATCTTCACTACTGCTATTTCCCCAAGTAAGATTAATACCAGAAGAGTCTGAACGTAAATTTGTAAAAACTGGAAAAGTTGGTGGAATAATATCGTAGCGCTTTGCTTTGATTATATTTGAAAAAGGTGAAGGATTATAACTATCGTCATAAGTTAGTAGTTTATAATATACTTGTTCTGTAAGTGTTCCTAACGCAATGGTATCATAGTAAATAGTATCAATACGATTGATAGTAGCAACTCTTGAAAACTCTTCGTGTTTATAATTGGCACGGTACAATTTAAAACTATGTAAATCTAATTCACCATTATGTTTCCAAGTAATTTTTACGACTCCATTCGAATCACAAATTGCTTCTTTCATGATCGATGCTAATGGAGGAATACTGTCTGGAATAAGCAAATAAGAAGGAGAAGTCCAAAGCGTATCGCCTCCTTGTCCTATAGTCATTACTTTATAATAGTTATTCTTTGTAGGTGATTTATCAATATAGTCACGTTGCTCTTTTTTTAACACTGGACTCAACGGTTTAAAAAGCGAATCAGGAAATTTACTACGGTATACTATAAAAGAATAAATATTATCCGCTTCTGATTCCTCTACTTTCCATTTCACCTGACAAGACAATGGCTTTTCAATTTTGACGGTTTCTTCAATATAGGGAGCCATTTCAATCAACGTCTTTTCTGTCACAGCATAAGGCTCAGAGAAAGGAGTATAATCACCAAATACGTCCATACCTCGTACTTTATAGAAGTAGGCCTTCTTTTTTTCAAGCGTAGTATCGCTATAGGTAACAATAGTAGAATCTCTTTGATTGGAACCCGTATATACTGCAAGTATTGATGCTGCATTCATTTTCACATAGGTTCCATTTTTTTTCTCCGAGCGGAAAATATCATAAACAGGGATATAAACATTTGTTGTATCCGTCTTTTTCCAAGTAGTAACTGATCTGCGCTTATTGGTAAAATCCATATGTACACGAGGAGCATGGATCGGATAGGCCTCAAACGCAGATAGTGTAATAGTAGCCAATGCCTTTTCAATACCTTCTCCTGAAGTTGTTAAATAGTAGGTATACTTTTCTTTGGGATCTACTTTTTTATCTAAGAAATAAAGTCCAGATACAATTGCTGCTTCTTTGGACGACAAACAATGAATGCTATGAAAAAGCCAACGCATTCGATTTGGGTCTGTTCCAAAATCTAATACACTTCCTTCTTTATACGCTGGCAAAGTGAATTCATATCCAAGCTCTTTTGGAAATTGTAAAATCATTGCTTTCAAAGCCAAAGAGTCGGGTGTATAAGAAAACCTTACACTATCCGGTTGAACAAATTTATCCCAATCGATAATCTTTGAAGTATCAATCGGTGCCAGACCTTTTGAATAACGCAACGCAAATTTATAAGGGTCCAAAGCCTTGATAGTGGAATCATTTAATTTTACCACTTGACCATTGGAAGATTTTCGGTAAACGTCATAACCGACAGTAATATTTTTTTCCCACAAAGGAATATCAAAAGGATGCCATCTAAGTGCAATAGAATCTTTATATCCCTTGGCATATAGTCGCGTTGGTTTTGCCTGTTGCGACAACACTACTGATTGAGCGGACAAAAATAAACAAACTACTAATCCAACGAAACAAAACTGTTTAACTTTCATACTTCAACTATTTTTTAATTACAGCGTTTCCCGCCTTTAATATCAATTCCCATTCCTAGTATCTTAATTGTAGCTTCAAAATAAGTCGGGTTAGGAGCTTCAATTTGAGCAGATATATCTACGGTTAATTCTGCTGTTACATTTATACAAGAATTTGTTTTACACCAATCACAAACTGGACAAGGACAAATTCGTTTTCCAAATACTTTAAAACAACAACCCCAACCGCAATTACATGGATAAGGGATATGTACGCAAGTCTTTAATCCTGCAGCAGCACGGCCATAGAGAAAAACCTGGCCCGCCGAATACCAGCCTTTCACTCCTTTTGCCTTTCCATTACAGTATTGTCCTTCTACATTCCAAATAAGAAAATCAAATCCAGCATCAAGTCCAACAGAATAATAGAATGAACCGCCTCCATTCTTCCCAATATGAATTCTTGCACCCATACCCATCCCATCTACTGGTACTGTGGGAAAAGAAGCCCTCTTGCCATTTGGCATAGCTAATGGTGTGGGCAAGTTTTTTCCCATCATAAAATACCCACTCAAATCTACTACATCAATAAGATTTAAGCCCATTGCATAATCTGGTCTTCCAACAAAAACATGCCATTCACTTTTATTAAAAAGAATATCTATTCTACCTGCATGATTATATTGATTGCGCCCTTTTATTACACTAAACACATCGACAAAAACATCTATATTGGCTGAGAAGGCACTGTTATCAAAATCCATTACCATCCTCCATTGAGCGAGCAAGGCTCCTCCATCGCCCATTTTTGCTATCTCACCATATACCTGACTGTTGCTTGATGCGCTTGTCGCATGAACGCTACCAGCACCTGCCTTGTTAGCAGCGCTAACAAAACCACCAACGGAAGACTTTAATTTTGCTAACTTATCAAATTTCCCAAGACTTGCAATTTGTACATAACCAGAAAAAGCAATTAAACTAACGCCTCCGTTTATATTAAATTGAATTTCAAAAATAATTTGCCCTTCGTATAATTTCCTTGACGCTCCTTGTATCCCGATCATGGCTTTTAGTCCTAAACCCTTAGTCTCATCAGGGAGATAGGCTACACCAGAGTTAGATACAAATTTTGCATTCGGCATCGGATTTGTTTGCATTCCCATTCGATAATTTGCGCCACCTCCAAAAGCATTTAAGAAAATCAGAGGTGGAAACAACGTAATTGAAGGCAACTCTACCAAAGCATCTACAGCCCAATAGCGATAGATCTCATCCGGTTTATTAAGTAATGGTTTCTTTCCAAAAATACACCTTACCTCAACGCCAATTTTACTAGCTTTCAAATCGATTGACAATTGAATGCCGCCAGAAAATCCACTTCCGTATACAGGATCCTCTCTATAAAATTCAATGAACCCGCTAAGTGACATCACTGCGATGTCAATATTATTTAATTCAATTCTCCCAAGCTCTGTTTTATAGTAACTAAGCTTCTTTGTGGCCGCTTCCAGCTCCCCCCAAACAATGATCGCCGCATTCCCAGAAAATCCACCACCATTTTCACTCTCCCCTACTAAATTCACTTTTACTGTAAAACTAATGCCTACTTGTGATCCATCATTTCGTGTAATCATTCCAACTTTCGAAATCGAGACAGGAAGGTTTGACATTTTTTGCTCTAACAATGGAGATCCAAAACTAACAGCCCCTCCATTTGGATCTAAAGAGATATAAGCACCTACTGTGGTAATACGAAGTTTCGTGAAAGAGATTTCTGCAAGACTCAAATTACTTCCTTTATCAGTCGTAGTATTGTCCTTGTTTTTCCCATTAATAGTCGCTGTAATACTTAGCTTGCCATTTAACGAAGCCTCTGGTATAAAACTTTTATCTACCAGCGAAACTTTAACCCATGAGTTAGGTGCAATCGTTACTGCACCTGCTCCCCACAATGGAAAACTAAGACTGGTTTTTGTGGTAAGCGTAAAATTATAATTGCGGTTTGGTAATATATTCGCAGTGTAGGCAAACTTATCCGTATCCTTTGTTACAGGCATTATCAACTCACCTTTAAAGGAAGCCCCTACAGGAGTATTCTTTAGAATATCAATAGAAATATAGTCGAGACTGTATTGCCAATTGCTTAGGTTTCCATCGGTAAGGGGGAATAAATTGGTAACAGAAGCTTTACCTGTAAAGCCAAGTTTATCGATAAGTGCCGTTTCTAATTGTAACGAAATCCGTTTGGTAGAACTGCTTTTTAACTTGAACTCTTCAGGCAAAGTGATGACAAGATTTTTCACATAAAACCCTTCCCACAAATCTCTATTACCGGTGAGCAGTGCAGAGTGATCATAGCCTGCAGGGAAAATGATGCTAGTTGGATTTACAGTGGAACTATAATCAAACGCAATCGTGCCTATTTGAAAACTCAAGCCTTCCAATCCTACTACTTGAAATTTTGGAACAGCTGAAAGTTGAACCATCCAATTATCCAAACTTTCAAAGTCTGCTTTAAACTCTGTGGTTACCCTAGCAGGAGCAGCTTTTATCGTTCCGTCTGTTTGTTCTGGCAAAAACATAGTTCTTGAAAAAAATACTTTCGTATCGACATGCAAATTTTTAAATCCATCGCAATTAAATACTACATAATTTTCATGCGTTTGATCTACTAAAAAAGAGATGGTAGTATTCTGACCAAAATTAAGATCATACGTCTGCAAAAGCTCTAGTCTTGCATCTCCTGTAAAACCACCGTCTTTTGTAAAACGAATGTCTCTTCCTAAAAAAGCTAATGTCTTATTATTTTTAGTATCTTCAATAATTACGTACAAAACACCATAAGCATAGGTAGGCGTAAAAACAATACTGTCTAAACAAATTACAATGTCTTTGTTTCCTACTGTCTTTTTAATTCCAATAGGGAGTTTAATATCAACGCCTTTTAGCACTGTAGTAAAGGCTTGATTGTCCATTACAGACTTAAGCGCCGCATGAGCACGTTCGGTATGTCCTTTTATTTGATCTATAGGAAGGTTAAGAGGTTTGCCTCCATCGGTAGGTGCGTAGTTGGCATCAAAACGCATGGCATCGGTGTATTGGATTCTAGCGCTATTATTGCCCAATAACCCAAGCTCTGAGAGCCATAATCCTTTTTTATGCAGTATGGTTTCCTCAAATACAGTAGAGACTGCAACTTTCTCTTTCGTTCGTTTTTTAGCCCAAGTAGGCAATGCAAGCAAAAGCAGCAGAGACAAAAGTAGATAAGGTATTTTTTTTAGTAACATTGTATTAGGTTGTTAATATTTTTTATTCGTTGATGATGCACAATAATAAACTAAACCGTGGCTTGAGGCATTAGATAAATCGTCATTGCGAACGATGGAAGCGATAGCGCCCTTCGTGAAGCAATCCCTCCCCTGTGATAACGTAGTGCGAATAACCACATTAATCCCCGCAGTCGCTTGCCAAGCGATAGCGCGGCGAGTGACGATTATTTTTCGAGGCCTCTGGCCGATTAACGAAGCACGATGATTAGAATTACCTTGATGCTGAGCGAATACATATCCCTCATTACTACTACATAAATTCAAGCCATCTGCTCTATTAGCCAATATACTGCAAAGCATAAACAACAGTCCTACTATTGACAATCGTCTTATTTTACTTTCCTCTATTTTACTTGTGCTCATTTATTAATTTCTGTTTTTTTATTTTTAATTTCTACTTTGCACTAACTCAACGATCAGTGCTGCGTAGAAGCAATGTCTGGTGTGACACCAGCCATGGGGTAAATTTTGATTACTACTTTGCTCTGAACTTTACTATCAGTGCTGCACAGAGACAATGTCTCGTGTAACTACAGCCTCGGAGTATAGTTAAGCATATTTCTTAAACGCTTCTAATGCATAAGCATCTGCTATACGGGTTGTTTCTGGCAACCTATATTCTAAACATAATTCCAAAATTATATTACAAGCAGTATTTAATGACACCTTATGTCCAACAGATACGAAAACAGGTTTAATATTTTCTTGGGTTCTTACTACTTTACCAATTATTTGCTGAGTTTCTTCATGCAACAAATCACTCATCGCACCCCTATTTGTTTCAGGCATTTCATAATTCCCAAAAAGCCTCTTTTTTGCACAGCCAATAGTTGGGACATTTAATACAATTCCTAAGTGAGACGCTAACCCTAAGCCTCTTGGATGAGCTATTCCTTGTGCATCGCATATAATTATGTCAGGCACTAATCTTAATTTTTTATAGGCCTCCAATAGAGGTGGCATTTCACGAAATGAAAATAATCCAGCTACATATGGAAAAGTAACCTTCATAGCATGTGTTACCACTTCAATGATTTTTTTTGTTTCATAATCTAATAATACAATAGCTCCTGCCACCAAATCGGTAGCGGTATTATATTCTACATCACACCCAGCAACTATCTTAATAGATTGATTAAACTCGTCATTTTGTATGACTTTATGAGATAACATCCTTTGCAAGATTTCGGCTTCTAGAATATTCATTTCAATTTTCTTTTCTAAATCCCATTATTGAATTCCCCCTTAAATCTACAAAGTACATAGCATACGGATCAAAATTTTCTTTGTAATCTGGATGAAATAGACCATAAACTAATGAATAATTATATTGTATTTTTTCAAAAGAATGTATTGGCAAAATAGGCTCCTTGTATTCAACTCCTATTAATTCATACCTAAATTGAAAAGTTGACTCATTAAAAATGAACCAACCCGACTTCTCTGCTATTTCAAACAATAAAGCCTTTAATTTATCATTCAATCCATTAATTAAATTTGTCTCAAGAAAACTCAAAAAATCAGGTACTAAAACCCAATTTAAATCCTGATAAAAATATTTTAATGGTATCTCAAAACTCAAATCAGAATTATTTAAGTTTATACTTTTTTGAGCAACCCAACTATTTTCAACATCATAAAACAACAATTCATATGCTGTATTATTATAGATAATTTCCATACTTAAAATTATTTACCCCGCAGTCGCTTGCCAAGCGATAGCGCGGCGAGTGACAACTATTTTTCGAGGCCTCTGGCCGATTAACGAAGCACGATGATTGGAATCACCTTGATGGTGAGCGAATACATATTCCTCATTACTACTACATAAATTCAAGCCATCTGCTCTATTAGCCAATATACTGCAAAGCATAAACAACAGTCCTACTATTGACAATCGTCTTATTTTACTTTCCTCTATTTTACTTGTGCTCATTTATTAATTTCTGTTCTTCTATTTTTAATTACTACTTTGCTCTAAACTCAACGATCATTGCTAAGCATTGGCAATGTATCGCGAGACAAAAGCAGTGGGCTACAATTCTAAATCTTGTTCACCAAACTTATATCCTATACCTTCAAGAAAATTCATAAAGGAAATTTCAAACTCATCAATTGTTAAAATTCTATCTTCAAGCATTTCCCTTTCATCATTTATTTTGTAAAATTCTTTCCGACATTCAATAATATCATTTCGATTCTTATCTTTATTATCTATGTATATTCTTATATATCGAGAAAGCCAATCTATTTTTTTTGGATTTAAAGTTAAATGCTTTATAGTTTCTCTAATTAACAACTTTTCGTACTCAGACGCCAATGAAATAAGAACATTAAACATTACTGTCCTTACAAAATTTGTAAAAGAATAAAAATCAGAAACTACATACAATGATTCCATTAGATAGAAACATACTGGATTTTCTTGAGTATTATCAAAAAAACTAAACCCTCGTCTACCTTGATCCCATGAATAAAAAGTTATGTCATTTAAATTTAACAACTCTTTTAGTGCTGGTCTATATTCACCTTCGTTTTGGTGCGGGTAATTCTCATTGTCGTCATAATTCACTTTAAAATCTCCCATTTCCAAAATCTTAATTGGATTTTGCTTCTCAACACCTTTTAATGCAGTTTCAATATCACTAAACGTTAAATGAAAATCAAAGTCAGTTTCTCTAAACTTTGAATTCTTCCCAAAGACTTTTAGATAAGATATAAATGCTATAGGAAATTTTATCAAATGAGTTCTCTCAAATTCATAAATCTCATCTAAACTAGCACCCTCAAGTTCGACAATTTGAGACATCTCAGTAGCTATTGCAAATTGTTTAACACTTTCAAAGAATATATCGTATTTATTCGTATAGAGTACCATAATTAAATATTATTTCATTATTTAAAAAAGAACCATTTCGTTTATTAAAATCATCAAGAATACTAGCACATGATCTACAATGCTTCATTTCAGAAGTCATTTGTATTTCAATATTGGAATCTTTTAAAATATCATCGATAAAATTCGCTGGAATGTCTGTATTTCCTAAAGCTTTTCCTGTTTTCTCAAACCTAATCTTTTCCATTATTAACTCTATCATTTTAGCTTCCGAATCTTGAGCTTTACTACTTTCAGTAAAACTAAAATATCTTTTACCTGAAGGTTTTGGAACAATAATAAAATCCCCATATTTACCCCCTAAGTTTTTAATAAGAGTATTCGCAGGCACATCACCACTAATGGAAAGCAATTTTATTGTTTTAATTTGCCCATCTACTTTATATGTAACCGTTGCAAAACCAATATTAGAATTCCCCAAAGCTGCAAGATCGTCAACTCCCAAACCAACTGACAAATTTTTTCGAATTACTAGAATACTTTTTAATACATCAATATTTGCATCAGACAATGTCGCTAAATCTCTTATATAGCGAGCCCTCATTATTGGACCTAACGATTGTTCATTTGCAAAAGATTTCCATAAAGGCAAGAGTGCTTCATTTTTATCTAATACTATAAGAACATCATCAGTCACCGATGAAAAATCACTTAAAAATCTTGATTGAATAACTTTGTCCATTGCAGAAACTTCAGTACTAAGCCTTTTAAGACCCAATCTCTTGAGTGTTTCTAAAAAAATAGTTAAGTCATCAACAACACGAATTAGATCATCACTATACCTATACAACTCATCAAGTTCATCAATCTGCTTTGCAGAAAGCGCGCCATCATTCTTTATTACTTCTCTTTCTAACTTCCATAAATTAGCGCCATCGTCAAGTAATTTAGGGAGCTGAACTAAATCAGTAGCTAATCTTCCAAAATTATAGAACATTACTATTTTATCAATATTTTCAGCAACTTTATACTGAGTGCTTCCAATCCCATACTTGGCTTCAAATATTGGTTTCACTGCAATCATGCCAGTTCCTATTGAAGCGGTTATCATATCCAAAGCACCTATTACACGAACCGTGGTAGACGCAGAGCTTAATAAAGTTCCACCAACTCCAAAAGTAAATGCGTTAGCAGCTACTACAATTGTAATCCCAGCAAGTTGTACGGAGGAATTTCTGCTGGCTTTATCAAGTAACATTTTTAAATAAAAGGCTGGAACCTTTGCCATAAAAAATTTACCTAAAACATTATTAGATTTTATGTAGGGTAACGAAACTTTTGAAACTAATGATATTGTACTAAATGCATCAACAGTAAATTTCTTAAGACCCAAATAGCCATCTATATTCTTAGTTACTTCATATCCATTCCCTTCTACAATAAATATATAATTAACCCCTTTGTGCCAATCATAACCATTAAAAACAAATGTATTTTCGTCTGTTAAATCTCTGACATCTGTCTGGTAATAAGCAGATTTATAATATTTATTCGTTAATGTTGCTAGGAATCTTTCACTATTTTCACCATCAATTGCATTATACAAAGTACTAAAAATAGCACTCCTAATAAGTTCATCAAAAAATAGATTTATATCTCCATCATTTATATACTCAGCAAGATTTATAGCATACGATTCTTCATTACTTGCTAAACCAAACCAAGAGCCAAGCATAGTACCACTTGATAAAATTTTCAACGAATTTACTCTTTCTTCTACTGATAAAGATTTATAAACAGTTACAAAATTTTGATCCAAACATTTTATTTTCTTTAAATGAAGCAACAATTCATTTTGAGTAACTTTTTCCTTTAACAATAAATCGCTTAGTTTAATATGCCAATCTGAAGCTTTTGGTTTTATTGCCTTTTTATAATCAACCATTGAAACCTTGAATTGATCAACATATGAGGCATATGATTTTGGATTGCAAACGGAGCAAGACGAGATCATAGTTGAAGAGGACGTATAAGTATTCTGTGCTTGATACGAATAATACCCAAGTATCCCACCAGAACAATCCGAATAATATATATATGAATTAGAATTTAATAAAATATAATCCGAAGCCGCTTTCAAAGATCTTAAAATCGTTGAATTTGTTTCGCCATTATTATTACTTAAAAAAAGTTTATCTTCTTCGTTTGTTTTTCTATATGAAAAGGGTTGGATTACTTTAGCCTTATTATCCTTTACATCAAGATCACCTACGAATTCACCTGTACCATTATGATCAACAGTTGGCCAGTTATCATATATATTTAATAAGTCATCGTCGTATGGAGCTTTTTTAACATTAAAAATAAATTCACCTTTCGAAATAACTGGCAAGCCAACGCAAACCAATTTTGCATTTTGCAGATCAGTAGATTTAGAATATGGATCTAAATAAGCTACTCCTGTATTAGTTTCTTTATAACCTGTAAATTGGCTCCCGTTTTTATAAGCAGTATACACTTTCATTGTTTTCCCATCCTTAGTAAGGGTAAAACCAAGTAAACTACCATTTGGATAATATGGATCACTAATAGTTCCTTTTGCTAAATCATCTAAAGAAAAGACTACTTCTCTTATCTCAGAAAATAGCAATGTAAAAGGCCTACCTGCTGGTGTAATAAATGTAATAGTCTTCTTATCAGCATTTACAAGGGAGGAAAGTGATTTATAAGAATTTACTACTTGTTGTTGTGCATCCTCATCCTTCTCAAACACCCCCAACACAATTCCAGGATCATGCATCACATCCCATTGTAATTTTGCTAAATTTTCTCCTCCAGCATAATCCATTAAATTTTCTGGCAATGCTTTCTGAGCCATATTATAGCCGTCGAAGGTATGGCGCAATAAAAAGAGACCATGACCTACTTCGTGCGCAGCTGTTCTCGCAATTTCGTTCTTACTGTTGCCTTCGGTAAACAAGTAACCAAATTGTTTAGCTCTTGGCATATCGCCATCAACGCCAGCAGTCTCCGCCTTATTCAAAACAAATAAATAAATATTTGTTGGTAAAATTTTGCGACTCGTTGAATAAACAATATTCAACGCTTTCATTTCGTCTGTTAAGGTTGAAAAAGTTCCGCTTCCGTCTACCGACAAATTTTTATCGCCATTGACATCCCAAGTCATGTCAGAGAAATTGGCATCGGTTGTTACTTCCCACGATACACCGTATGAATTATAAATTGTATTTAACTTTTTCTCAATCTCTGCTTGAGGAACAGATGCTCCATTTACGGGTACCAATACCAGCGAGCGCTTCATTGGCTTGTAAGAAGGTAGCAACAATTTTCCAAAACTCTTATAACTATCTCCCTCAGGATAGAGCGCATACAACTCTTGTGCATCCCCATGAGGAGCGCCTAGTACCGTAATTTCAAAATCATTTCCTACTAATTTTGAAACGTATTTTATGCCTTTCCCAGAAACAAAAATTACTTTCGATTTATCAATCGAACTAGTGATGGTCGCTTTTACAACATCTGCAGAAGCTGGTTCAGTATATTTTGAAGGTACACGATAAGAATTAGTAAGTTCTTCATAACGTATTGCCCAATCTTCAGGGCTCTTTGCGTATTCCTTATCCCAAGCACTAAATCCAAGTTTTTGTTTGCCTGAGTAGTCTACAAATGTCACCACAGCATCACTACTTAATACATCTAATTGTGCTGGCGTTTTATCAAGTGAAATTTGTTCTGCTACTTTAAGTGCGTTACAATTAGCGTCTATAGCATAGATAATTCCTTGACTGTCTTGAATAGTTGCTGGAGCTTTTACTGAAACGGACTGCTTCGTGCCGTCGTCACCAGTGATTGCTATAGAACATGAACCTCCGCTACCAGAGCCTTTTAGTTGTGATGCATCACTTACTGCAATGGTTAAGGTTTTGGTTATTTCTACCTCACCAGTAACCACCTTTCCAACTTTATTTCCTCCTTCTGCTTTGCTTATGTATCCATTGATGTCGTCTTGAAGTTTATCAATGGCAGTTAGGTATTCTTCAAAGTAAGTAAATCCTTGATCTACGAAGTCAAGCATCTTCATTATGTCAGCTGCAAATTTTGGATCTACTACAGAGAGATTGGCTTTCTTTAAATAAATTGTACCAGCATACATTTGCTTGAGCTCGTTCACCTGAACATCTACCATTCCAAAAACAAAAGAGCTGTTTTTTAAATAAGGTATTCTAGCAGTTGCTTCTCCATTATAGGGAGCAGAAGAAGTTAGTGATTTTACTTCGATCTCAAATTTTGCCGCTGTAAATTTATCACCCACGCGCAAGGAAGCAATTGGCGTACGATTGGTGATATCAAGTACTCCATTACTAGAGCCACAAACAAAAGGTTCCTCTTTTTTCCCAGAAGTAGAAAACGTGTCTACACTAGAAAAGTCAGAAGAAGTAGTTCCACAGAAGGCATAAACATGGTACTCGTATTTTTTTGAATTGTCTAAACTGCTCACCAATTGAAATGGTGTAGTGCTTTTTGAAGCCAGCCAATAACTAGTATTTTGTTCACGGTACTCCATAACATAACTAGTATGTGTAGTATCCGGTTTCCATTCCAATTTTACTTCTTCACTACTAAGTATAGTAAAAGGTAAAAGTTCTGGAGCGACACAATTTTTCCCATTTCCAATACGTGCTGAAGTATTAAATTTATTTGTGGCACTTGCAATACTCATCCCACCCTTTTTACAAATTGCTTTGATAAGGTATAGATAATCGGTATCCGCTTTCAAATTTTTCAGCGTTACCTTTTCACTGGAAACAGTAACACTATCCCAGCTAGTAGCGGCAACATCCTCTTTCCAATACACTGTATACGAATCTACCTCTTTGTCTTTTGGCCAAGAGATATCGACCGTAAGATCGTCTTGCACAGCATGTGTAATATCAAGAGGAGGGAAACAATCGCCCGTCCCTCCACTAGTTAAAATACCATCAGGAACAGTAATTTTAAATGTATTGAAATTCCCTTCTACCCATACATCAGTGATGCAATGGTAGCGTAGTTGATATTCGTAAATTTTATCTACATCAAGATTTTGTAGCGTTATTGCTGCTTCTTTACTTTCTACTTCTGTAAAACCGCTTTCAGAAAGCAATCGGTCTCGGAAGGTATAACGGTCAAACCATTTTTCAGTCAACCAAGAAACACCCACGGAAGATAAGGTTTTGGCAGTAGCCGTTACTTCTTCTAAAAAAGGCAAATCACATTCTTTACCGCTACTTGCTATCCCTGTAGTATAGATAAGTTCTTCAGTATAATCGGAAGTATTGCTACTACACCTTCCAGACAAACGAACTAAATAGGTTTTACCGGGTTTAAGCGTTGATAAAGTAGCAGTATTAGAATAGCTTGTAACAGAAGACCAACTCGCTGCATTTTTTTCCTTGTATTGAACTTCCGTAGAAAGATGTGAAGGTTGATTGTCCCAAAAGAAAAGGGCAGAGGTAGCATCAATTGGATCAATTTTTACTGTAGAAGGTACAGCACAAGGCTTGCCATAATAAAAAGAATGCACTTGAGAGAATCCTTGATTTTTGAATAGATCAAGATTATTGTTTGTACGCACTCGCACTCGGAAGGCATACCAGTTGCCTGCCACCAAGCTAGGGTCGACAAGTGTATAATTGTAGGAAGTACTAAAAACTGTTTGTTCAAAGATGACAGGAGAAGTAAGCATTGCATCGTTTGGATTACGATCTGCAGGATAAATTTCTACCATCTGAATATCGTAGACTACTCCGAATGCACTGTTAGGAGAGCCTGTATGACGGGGTGTCCATTGAAAGAAAATATTTTTTGGCTCCAAGGACTCAATGGTACTTTTATCCATCGGCATATTGATAAGAGGAGGATCATTCAATATTAGCCAACCTGTAGCAATACCAAAATTAGGGTCCGACACTACAACAGCGTTGTTGTTATAGTCCATCACTTCAATACTAAATTGATAAACACCTTCTGGCAATAGCCCGTCTTTTATATATTGTGAATAGGATAATCCACTTAGAAAATCAATATTGGCAAGATCAAATAAGGAAGACAACTCAGCACCTGTAAGGAGTTCAGTCTGTCCTCCATTAAGAAATAAAGGACCAATTTCTTTTCCAGGACGAGTGCGCAATACAATATTGTTTGGACCTTTAATGAGTAGGCGCGCCTTAGCCATATAATTGATCTGAGTAAGATCGGCCATAAAAATAGCAGCGGAAATTTTATTGTAAACGCTACTTCCGTAATCTGTAATGCTCAGTGAATAAGGAGGCGTAAGTGTTGTAGTAACTTTTACGGGATAGGTTTGAGCCCCTGCTGTAAAACTTATTACAAACAAAAAGAAGACAAAATATTTTTTGAAATAATGCGACATTTTAGAATCTTAGATTATAACCCAAACGGGCAGTGAATTCATCGAAGGAAACTGAAGTAACAGCTCCTTGCTGTTCTTTATTTAAATAGATTGCACTAAAATTAAAGCTATGTTTTTTACCTGCTGAAAGAGTAGTGTTAAAACGCAATGTCCATACAGTACCTTTGTTATTAGTATTGTCATTACTAATGTTCCAAGAGCCACCGATATCACTGCGCATCTTTTTCTTAAAAAAAGATTTTCCAATAGAAGCCATAGGACCATTGATAGAACTATTTGAAAGTGCAGATTTATTCCAATTGGCCATGTACACAAGGTTTAAAAATAAACCTGAGTTTAGCCAAGTAAGATTATACCCTCCATTCAAATTATAAAATTGGCTACCTGTAGCGAGTTCATTTCCACCTTGCTTATCGCTGGCTTTCTGAAGAGAGCCGTTAAAGTTTATATTCTGTTGGCGTTTTTTATTAGCAGCAAGAAGGTAACTCATGTTCCCATTAAAACTTTGAGAGATCTGAACAAAATTGAGCGTGTCAATATTTTGATAAACAGCACCAGTATTAACAGATAAAAATTGAGAACGGATATTGGTATAGGTTTGAAAGCTTGAATACCCAAAACCAAGTGTAAGTTTTTTAGAGGCTTTAAAATTTATATTCAAAGAACCTATCCAACGGCGCATCGTACTGACTTTAGTTTGGTCGAGATTGTTGCGTTGAGCACCAATACTTGTTTGAAAACTTAATCGTTTTTTGAGTAACGTAGCTGCCAGGTTTCCTGTTATATTTCGCATATCGTTGTTGAAAAAGTATGCTCCTAATGTTTTATAGCCAGGGTCAATGCGTTCATACCCTGCGCCAATTGTAACGGCACCAAGCGTATAACTCAGCACTCCTTTGTAAGCATTATAATTGACCGTGCTTCCATTGGTAGTAAGAAAAATGTTACTGTTCTTTTCAGGAACACGCACATCACGTGTCAGAGAAGACCTTGAAAATTCACCTTCAAATTTAAATTTCGAAGTAATGTTTTGTCCAAGCCCTAAGCCCCAAACAAAATTTTGCTCTGGATTAATTGCTAAACTATCGGGCTGTTTCTTTAAGGTATTGATTCGATCGGCAGCATTAAAAAGAGAAACGTCGTAATGATTTCCTTTGTCTTCGTAACGAACAAAAAGTCCCCCACCGTAACGTCCATAGGTTGCAATGTTAGACTTCCCAGTGCTTGTAGTATCCATTTCCACTGCCTTAAGCAATCGACCATACATTGCTTTTATTTTCCATTTCCCAGGACTTAATTCCGCACCTGTCCCCAGAAAAGTATGTCCGTTTAGTGAGTAAGGCGAGAAAGTCATATTGCGCCAACCTGCATGAAGGGTGATCCATCTGTAACGAGGGCTTATTCCAAATTGATTGAACTGTTGCTGGTTTAATGGGTTGTTATAATTGAGTTGTTGATTGCTATAGGAAACAGTAAGCGGCACTACAAGTTCGCCAAAGAATGTAAAACTCACATTCCCATTTATATAATATTGATAAGGCAAATTACGACGAGCGTTAATACCATTTGCATTATAAAATACATTGTTTAAACCAAGCCCACCAGACACTTGCAGCGGTTTTGCTTTGGCGATCTTTTCAATATCTTGCGCTTTTAAATTAGGCAATCCTAATAGTAACAGCAAACAAAAAATAAAGCTCTTTCTAAAATTTAAATTTATTATTTTCACAAAATAAAATATATAGTATTAATTACTTAAAGCAAATCTACAATTCTTTACGAATTCAACTTTTACTTCCTAACAATTAAAATCCCTTTAGACGCTTGTCCAACCATTACTCTCAGCAAGTATGAGCCAGCAGGAAGGTAGGAAACATCAAAATTTAATTTATAATTATCGGCACCTGTGTAGTTTTGATTTAATAATTCCTGTGTACCGTTGCTGTTGAATAATTTAACGTTCATATCTTTAGCAGAAAACAAAAGTACATCAACCGCAAAAACTCCGTCGTTTGGATTGGGGTATACTTTCACTTGTTTAAAATCACCCGCATATTGAAATGGG
>JANOTP010000192.1:0-16207 GCA_031416415.1 Cytophagales bacterium
CCACTTCTATTGGTGTACAAAGAGTATTTGAGTACAACAATACACCTTTTCTTGATTTATATTCTTTAGACACTACAGACGTAAAAAAGAGTTTAGTTAAAAATGTTTTAGTACAAACTCCTGCAACTGAAAATTTAAAGAATAAAAACAATACTGCAAGAGAAACTAGTAACGATACAAAAACTTCTATTCATCTATCAAGTACACTTCATTCGGACTCCTTAAAAAAACTAGATAAGAAATATAACGTTCAATTATTTAGCAAAGATTTAAGTTCCGCTTATCATGAAGGACCTTCCGTTTTTTCTGCTGACAATAAAGTGCTTTATTTTACAGGAAATAACTTTAAAGTAAAAAATAAATCAGGTAAAATAAAACCATTGTCAATTTATATGACTACTGATAATGGTAAAGGCGGTTTTAAAAAACCAGTGGAACTTCCTTTCTCAAATGATAATTATTCAATTGCACACCCTGCAATATCTTCTGATGGAACTACCTTATATTTTTCTTCCGATATGCCCAATGGTGCTGGTGGTATGGATTTATATAAGTGCAGTAAGTCTGACAAGGGATGGGAAACTCCCATAAATCTAGAAAAAATAAATACTCCAGGTGATGAAGTATTTCCTTTTATCTTCAACGATGAGTTGCTTTTTTATTCTAGTAATGGAAATGGGGGATTGGGAGGATTAGACATTTTCTATACTAGCTTGAATGATTTTTCTAAAGGTGTCAATCCTGGATTTCCAATTAATTCATCTAAAGATGATTTTGGCGTGTTTGTTTATGAAAATGGAAAAAGTGGTTACATAAGTAGTAACAGAAGTAAAAATGGTTCAGACGATGATATTTATTATTTTGATGCATTAAATAAATTCGAACTAAATAAAGACCAAAGTACTACTGAAAATTCAAAAATAACGTTTCGTGGTTCACTAAAAAATAAAATGGACAGTACAGCGATAGTGACAATGGTTGCACTTTTTTATCAATCAGAAGATAATCTTGTAGAGCTTAACAATACTGATGACAAGGGTAATTTTTCATTTCAACTCAATCAAAATACCAATTATATTTTAAAAATTGCCGATTCAGATTATTATATAGTAACCGATTCCTTTTCTACTGAAAAAAACAATTCTGACATAACAAAAATATACTTATTGGAAAAAAATATACCCGTTGTTAATGTTGATTCTATACGTAAAATAATGCACTCTCATATTTCAAAAATAACTTTTTATGGGAAAATTTTTGATTCTATTGATCATAAACCATTAGAATCAACCGTTAAAATTACCAATAATACTGATTCTTCTTTTTGTGATTTGATTAGTACTGACAAAGAGGGTTCTTTTTCTTTTTCATTATCTAGAGTAGGTAACTATACTATTAATATACTCTCTAAAGATTACAAAATGTACTTTTCAAGTATTGATATTCCCGACAGTCAACTTGTTCATAAAAAATTCTATCTCACACGAATAACTTCCGATTATGATTCTCTTCTAAAGATATGGGTCCCTATGAAGGAAAAGGGGCTCATTAAAGGGAAAATAATTTCTCAACCAGGGAATGTACCACTTTCAGATCTAATTGTTTTGTTTCAAGAAGGAGATACCTTACAAGAGGACTTTACTGTTTCGGGATTTGATGGAGAATTTGAATTTAAAATTCAAAAAAATATCAAGTACAATTTATTCGTTATGGATAAAGAATTAGGAGAGCTAAATGCTGAAATACTACTTCCAAAAACTGATTCGGTGATCGAACGAACTATAGTCTTTAAAACGAAACAAGACACACCAATCAACTTAGATTCTATTACCAATAGCTACGCCTTAAAAGATTCACTTTATAATATTACATACAGTAGCATACTGCTTGATTCTATTACCAAAGAGCCTATAGATGCTATGGTTGCTATCCATCATGAGTATGAAGGAGAACCTGATGAAGTAACGGTAAGTGATTTTGAAGGAAAATTCGACTTTAAAATAAGAAAAGGAGATACCCTTTTTGTTAAGTTCAAGAGTAAGGGCTACAACACTAAATCTATTATAATAAATTCTAAAATAGCAGATACAATACCGTCGCATATATATATGAGTAAGTCGAAAGAAACTCTTTTAGTAGATTCTGCTTTGGCGACTAATCGAAAAAAATTAGATAAAAATGTTATGTTATTTGGCAGAATCAGTTCGCTAGCAGATAACCAACCTATGATTTCGCTTATCGCAATTTACGACCAAGTAGGGGAGGAACCTCTTTTTGTTTTACCGTCCGATGAAAATGGATTTTTTTCGTGCAAATTAGAACACTCACATACTTATCGAACAGAAATACTTGAAATTGGTTTTTTACCTTATAAAGAATATTTAGTTATCAATGATTCTATTTTAGTTTTAAATCAAGAATTCAAAATAAAAAAACCAATTAAGGAAAATGTCTATAAAGAAATAAATGAGAAGTTGGCTGAACAAGTCTCACACATTGAGGAAAATAAAAAATTAATTGAAGAAAATTATAACCAAGACAATATAATCAAAGGGTATATTTTTGAAAAAGAAACCTACATTCCTATTTCCGCTAGAGTGATACTGATCAATAGTAATGATGGAAGAATTATCAAAGATACAGTGGCTTCTATGAAAGGTGAGTTTCAATTTTTGGTAACAGAGCAAGTACCCTATAAAATTTTAGTGGAGAAAGAAGGCTATTACACCGATACCTTTTTAAATAGGAAAAACACCTTTAATAAATCTCAATTAATTCTATTCTTGAATAGAATACCTCATTATAAAAAAATTATTAAAAACATACCGCTTGTTCCTGTTGTTTTTTCTGGAAAAGTAATCGATGCTGTTAGTTTGACACCTTCGAAAGGAATAATGGGTTTATACATTTTACCTAAGAATGAACTCTCAGATGTTGTATATACAGACATGAATGGCAATTTCTCTACCTTGTTAATTCCAGAAAAAAAATATATAGTAAAAATTGCCTATTCTGGATATTCTTTAATTAGCGACACACTATCGGCTAAAACATCTTTATACCGAGACTATTATTTAGTGAAAAATTATCAACCAAAAAGTATTGATTCTATTAAACAAAGCTGGTCTAGCCATCTTTCTAAAAATTTACTTAACGGAACTATTTCAGATAAACTATCGAAAGAACCTCTGGATGCAATTATAAAAATTACCTCACTAGAAGATACCAATCAATATTTTATTACCATGTCAGATTTTGATGGACTATTTTCTCAAAATGTTTATAAGGAAGGTAAGTACAACTTAGAAATTTTATGTAAAGGTTATAAAACCTATTATTCAATAGGAAAGGTATCCTCTTCAAACACAATTTATCCTACAGAAATTCTGATGGAAAAAATAAATCCCGAATTTGATTCCTTACAATTGTCATGGTCAAATAAAATAAAAGGTACAATAAGAGGTACAGTTTTTCAACATCCCTCTATTCCGCTTTCTTCTTTTGTGATTTTACTCTCGGAAAAAGATTCCATTTTACACAATTATACTATTGCAGACATTGATGGAAACTATTCGTTACCTATAAAAAAAGGAATTACTTATACGCTACTGGTGCAAGATGCAAGTAATGGAGATAAAGTCAGTAAGGTAATGTTAGATAAAAACGATTCATTGTTAATTCATAATATTGTTTTTCATCCCGACTCAGCCCATCAGACTTATAATTTTGATTCCTTAGCAAGGACCTATAGACAGCAAAAAACTTTACTTTATAGACAGCTAGAGTCAATAGTGATTGATTCTAAAACTGCCAAACCTATCAAAGCAGCAGTAATAGTAAGATCAAGTCCAAAATCAGAGCCCGAAGAAGTAATGATTACGGATGCCGAAGGAGAAATATGTCTTCAAGTTAGAAATAATACTATTTGGTATTTATCAATCGAGAGTGAAGGGTATCAAACTAAAGAAATACTACTAACGCCAACAACGCTTCTCAATGAAAAGATTTTAATGTATAGAAATAAAGAAAATCTACTGGTAGATTCTCTTTATACTTTAATGGCCGAGAAATTAAGATCTAAGGTTATTTTAAAAGGCCTTGTACTAAATCAATCAGATGATGAGCCTTTAATGGCTTTTGTAGCGCTATATGAGAACGATAAAACCGAACCACTAGACATTCGTCCTGCGGATATCGATGGTGCGTTTAGCTTTACCTTAGAACGAAATAAAAGCTATCGTATAGAAGCTGTAGATCACGGTTATATTCCATTTGTACAAGCGTTAAATACTTTTGACTCTACTAACCTAGTATATAAATTAATAAAACTGGTAGCTTCTGAAACTATACCACAAAACGATTCACTTATTAGTTTTTGGAAGAACAATGAATCTAACTTATCAACTTTTATTTATGGCGCACTGTACGATAGCAATAACAATCCAGTGATGGCAGAGATTCTAGTAATGGATAAGGATATGTCACAAATTTTAGAACACAGCTTTAGTGATCATATGGGTAGATATTCTGTTTCAATTCCAAGCAAAGATCAATATTTAATAAAACTTACCGCAGGATACTTAAAACTTGATGAATTCATTTATAACAAGGAACAATTAAAAATAATAAACAAAAATTTTTATTTTGGAAAACAAAAGTCAATTGTTGTAACGAAAGAAAATTCTTCAGTAGCAAATAATTCTGTTCCTAAAACATACAAAAATAAAATTGCTCCTTCTACTTCTCAAAAAAAGCAACCAACCGGAATTATATCTATTGTGTTTGGAGTTAATCGAAATTCCATACATCCTACCCAGTACATAAGAATTAATACTTTAAAAAAGATTCTACAGGAAGATACCTCTGTTTATATTGATATTATTGGTCATGCAGATAATACAGGAAGTGAAGTGTTAAATCAGAAATTATCTCAAAATAGGGCCGATGCAGTAAAACGTCATTTAGTTTCACAAAAAATAGCACCTACAAGATTAAATAGTTATGGAAAGGGAGAAAATATTCCTATAGTTTCTAATACTACTATTATTGGTAGATCTGTAAATAGAAGGGTTGATTACAAACTATACAAAAAAGGAAACGACACGATTATTCCTATTATTTATTCATCGTGGGCAGTAGTAGAGTATAATTTAATTGCAAATAAATGGGTTCAAAAAAGAGCTACCAATGAGCTGAAAGAAATTATTGCCTTATTAAAATCAGATTCTACATTACAAATAGCGTTTCATTTGAGTTCAGCTAAAGAAAGTAGCAACGAAGCAGTATTTAATATAATGGAATCTAGTATAGAAAAAGCAAATTCTTCTTATAAAAATAGAATTCATTTACATTCAATAGTAGATAAAATTGAGCAGAGGAAAGTGAAGGGAGAAATTTATTTTTATTGGTAACGTTTCAATTATTGAATAAAAATTAAAAATGTAAATTAAAAAAGCCACGAACAATCAATAATTGTTCGTGGCCAAAACTACTAGTTATATAGTTATATTTTTTCAAATACTAATCTAAAGTGATCCATAGTTTCTCTTTCGAAACATACTTTATTTGGACTAACTTTAAAAACAGCAACCTGATGTCTGAATTCTTTATCGGTTAAATACTTTGGAATTAAAGAAGCATATAGAAGGTATTTATGAAGGTTGAATTTTCTGAATCCTTGTCTCCATCTCTTTATAGTTTCAATATAATCTTTAGCACCACTACTTTGAGATATTAATTTAAAATGAGGTGCTGCATTCTTCACTACTTGCTCATATCCATAAGGCAACCAAGAACCTGGAAATTCTTTAATCATTAAAGCTAATGTATAAGAATCAATATTAGTTTTATCTTCGATGCTTATTTTTTCTAACGGTATCATGTTTTTACTGAATACCATTGTTTGCATGTAGAAACGTCCACCAACTGGAAGTAAATCATTAAGTGTTTTGAAAAAACGAGTATAGATCTCATCTTGTTTCCCAGCTTTGTATTCTTCAATAGAACAAAAATGTTCTAGACCACCAATACAAGAAATAGCATCGAAAGTTCCATAATCTGCAGGAGTTATTTCACGGCAATCTTTTACTCTAACGTCCATACCGTTTTTCACACAAGCTGCTGCTTGTCCAGAAGATAACGTAACACCCATTGCATTTGCTTTAAGGCCTCTTAAATGGTTCAAGAAAGGTCCCCATCCGCAAGCCATATCGAGTACTCTACTTCCTTCTTTTACATTAAGACTTTCTGCAATAAATTCATGTTTCTTTTTTTGAGCTTCTTCGATGGTCATTGAGAAGTCTCCACCAAATCTTGCACCGCTGTAATCTGCCATTTCACCAATACTCAATCTGAAAATCTTATCGATAGTCGTATAAGTAAAATCAAGGTCATTTTTGTTTGCCATTGTAATTTGTAATTTTTAAGATAATAGTTTATTTGAAAAAAAATTGAAACAACAAAAACTGAAAAGCATAAATACAGAAAACGTTGAAACAAAATTAATTATGGGCCAATTTAGTAGTATTTTAATGAATTACCAAATTGCAACAGTTAATTAAGGATTAACGTTTGATACCTCATGAAAATTAAATACAACTATCATTCTTATTGCTTATTATAGATAGAAATTGATCGAAAGGTAAAAAAGAAGAAGTTTAATTAAAGAGTGTTTTCTTCTAATTTTAACAAAAAAGAAATAATTTCCCCAACGCTATTCGAAATAGAAATTACATTTTCTATAAATAATATTCGAGTAGTATAATTTTGATCTTTTAACAAAGGAGAATCAACTTTATAAAATGTACCACACTCAATTATTTTAAACATTCCTAATCTTACATCAAAAACTATTATTGGATTTACAGAGGAATCTAATAAATCATTTAGATAAAGAAACATCGGATAATCTAATAATTCACTGCTCTGATTAAATTCTGGAACTAGATTAGCATTATAAAATTCATAATAAAAAAAATTGGCTTCTATACCAGCTATTTTTAGTTTTTGTTCCATCGTTTTAAGGTTTTTATACATTACCTCTAAAGGAGTAGTTGACTCTATAAAACTTGGTAATGGAAACCATTTTTCTTCTTTGTAATTAAAGTATTGAAGTGTGTTTTTTCCAATTTCTAATTTATAATCAAATGCTGGATAATGGGGAACAAAATAACCCGCATAAAAATACTTTAGTCCTATTGATTTACAATAGTTCATTTTTAAATAAATAAGTAATTTACCTAAACTGTATTTTTTATAATCAGGATCATAAAAACTCGAAATACCTTCTGCACTTTCTTTTCCTATATCAAAAAAACCACAAGCAATTAATTTTTCTTCGTCAAAAATTACAACCTCATAAGTATCGTAGATAGAATAATTTTCCTTTCCATAAAGTAAATTTGCAAGAGAGGAGGAAGCCTCAAAGGTAACAGTTGTTTTATAACGATCGAATAATTCTTCTTTTTCATCGGTTAAAAATGCAGGTCTAATTTCAATTGTAAATCCAGCAATAGCTTTTTTAAATTTAACCAATTTTTTATCTTCATTAAACTCATCCAAAGAGGAGCGAAGCCAAATAGCACTATAAAAATGATTATTGAAATTTAAGAAATTAGTAGTGAATATAGTTTGTCCCATCCTAAACCAACCTTTTGATAGGTATTGGTCAAGTTCTGTTTTTGATATTATTTTGGGACTAATAGATTCTGAAAACATTCTTAACAAATATAACAAATAGAAATGAGTATAAAAAAAGCCGTCTTAGTTAGTTTACTTTACTAGAAACCAACTAAACTTTTTTAATATAATTAAAAATGCTTATATTGAATGTTAATAGCAAATTATATTGACTCCAAAAATGGTAAGCAAAAAACTAGCATTGTTTTTTATTTTTTATTTTATAACTCTATTGGGATTTACTCATACAGTTCCTTCTATTCGATTTATAGAAAATAAAAATCAATGGAATTCTAAGGTTCACTATAAAGCAGAGATACAAACAGGTGCACTATTTCTGGAAAACAATTGTTTTACCTATCATATCCTTGATCAAAAAAAATTCAAACATCCTTCCCCCCCAAGAAACTTGGAAGATAAAGATAGTATACGTTATAGAGGGCATGCCTTTAAAGTAAACTTCGAAAATTCTAATTCAGATGTTGTATTAACAACGGAAGGAGAATTTGACGACTACCACAATTACTTTATCGGAAAAGACCCTTCTCTTTGGGCTTCCAATGTGAAAGGCTTTCAAGCCGTTACTTATCAAAATTTATATCAGGGTATTGATCTAAAAGTATACTCACAAAACAATAACTTAAAATACGATATGATCGTGCTACCTCGAGTAGATCCTACTGTTATAAAATTTAACTACGAAGGTGTTGATAGACTTTACGTAAGTCAAGAAGGTAACCTTGTACTCGCTACCTCAGTAGGAAATGTAATCGAAAAAAAACCTTACGCCTACCAAAAAATAAATGGTAAACTAATTTCTATCCCATGTAATTTTATACTATCAAATCATACCGTATCTTTTCGTTTCCCTTCTGGTTACAATACGAATTACTCTTTAACGATAGACCCCGTTTTAATATTTTCAACGTATTCAGGTTCTTTTGCTGATAATTTTGGATATACTGCTACGCCTGATTCCAAAGGGTTTCTATATGCAGGTAGTTCTGTTTTTGGAGTTGGTTACCCAATAACATTAGGTGCTTATCAAACAACTTTTGCGGGTGGCTCTAACTTCTTTTTCAGTACAGGTACTGATATTGGAATTACAAAATATGATTCAACGGGAACAATTCGAATTTATTCAACTTATCTAGGCGGTAGTGGTGATGAAATCCCCCATAGTTTAATTGTAAATGCACAAGATGAATTATATATATATGGCACAACATCCTCTGCGAACTTTCCTTTTACGAAAACAGCTTATGATACTATATTTAACGGTGGCACTGCCATAGCAATGTTTGGAATTGAGGTTTCTTATGATTTAGGAAGCGATATTATAGTATCAAAACTAAGCAGTAATGGTAGCATTTTATTAGCCTCCACCTATCTCGGGGGAACAGGCAATGATGGTGTATTAGCAAGAAATCCTCCATCAGCCTTACGCTATAATTACGCTGACGAAGTAAGGGGTGAAATTGAATTAGACAAATCAAATAATGTTTATATTGCTAGTTGTACTCGATCAACTAACTTTCCAATTGTAGGCTCACCATTTCAACCTACCTATGGTGGAGGTAATTTTGATGCACTAATTGTTAAAATGGATGAAAATTTACAAAACATTCTTTGGAGCTCTTATTTGGGAGGTGTATTAGACGATGCTGCTTATTCTATTGAACTAGACACCGCTGACAATCTTTATGTAAGTGGAGGAACTTCATCACCTAACTTCCCTACTACTCTTGGAGCGCTCTACACAACTCCACAAGGAGGACGCTCTGATGGATTCATTTGTTATTTAGATAAATCTGGAAGCAGCCGAATATATTCTTCTTATTATGGCTCTCCCGCCTATGATCAAGCCTATTTTGTTGGCTTAGATAAATTCAACAATGTGTACCTTTTTGGTCAGACAGAAGCCACCGGTGCAAATGCAACAAGATTTATAAAAAACGCAGGGTTTTCACAAGCGAATAGTGGACAATTTATCAGCAAACTCACCCCTGAAATAGATTCTATTATGTGGTCTACTACTTTTGGTAATGGATCGGGTAGGCCCAATATTTCACCTACTGCTTTTTTAGTTGACTTATGTAGTAAAATATATTTATCTGGTTGGGGAGGTACACCTGAGAATACTGCGTTTCTTAACGGTACCACAAGAGCTTTTAATATGCTCACTACCTTGGGCCCAAATCCTGCTACTGATTTCTTTCAATCAACATCGGATCAAAAAGATTTTTATCTCTTCGTATTAGAAGGTGATGCATCTGCTGTAAATTACGCTTCGTTTTTTGGTGGAAATCAAAGTTGGGAGCATGTAGATGGTGGAACAAGCCGTTTTGACCGAAAAGGAAAAATATATCAAGCAATGTGTGCAGGATGTGGAAGCAACAGCGACATGCCTTTAAAACCCACGCTTGGCGCAGCACAACTTCCTTCTCTGAACAATAGTTTTAATTGTAATATAGGAGTGTTTAAAATGGACTTTCGATTGCCAGAGGTTATCTCAAATTTTGATTTTCAAAATTCATGTCGGGGAGAAGTAGTTCAATTTAACAATACCAGTCTTAATAAACCTACCACTACTTTTTCTTGGTCTTTTGGAGATGGAGCAACATCTACCTTGTTCAACCCTACGCATACATATAGTGTAGGTGGTACTTATAATGTAAGTTTAATACTTGCAGACAGTGCAACATGTAATTTAGCAGATACCTTAGTAAAACAAATCTATATTTCTTCCATTGATGGATTAAGTATTGATGCTATTGCAGATCAATACGTTATTTACAAAGGAAAAAGTACAATTATACGTGCACTTCCACCTAATGGATGGTCGTATAGTTGGTCGCCTTCCTCTACCTTGAGTAATGCATTTATTAGCGCACCTATCGCTACTCCTCCAGTTACTACAACCTACACCGTAACATTCCAAGACCCTCAAGTAAATCGTTGTAGTGTTGTGGACAGTGTTACCATTACTGTTATTGAAATTTTTTGTGAAGAACCTTATGTATATGTTCCCAATACATTCACCCCTAATGAAGATGGGAAAAATGAATTATTATTTGTACGTAGTACTATTATAAAAGAGTTATACTTCACCATTTACAACCGATGGGGTGAAAAAGTTTTTGAAACGAATGATGCATCCGTTGGTTGGGACGGCTTATACAAAGGTATGAAAGTGGACCCAGGCGTATTTGATTATTACGTTGAAGTAATTTGTGTGGACGATCAAAAATTCTTTAAGAAAGGAAATATTACCCTGATACGATAAGAAGAATGAGCACTAGCGTTAATCATAGTCGTATTTTACATCTATTCTGTAGTGGTTTTCTATTTTTATCCCTATTTATTTTTGCGCAAGAAAGTAGTGCGCAAGACATTCACTTTTCTCAATTTATGTCTTCACCCATGAACATTAACCCAGCCTTAACAGGCAACTTTGATGGCTCTTATAGATTTATAGGAAATGGAAGACGACAGTGGAGTTCTGTAACAATACCTTACCAAACCTTTGGTATTTCTGCAGATGCAAATAATTTTCTTCGACTAAAAAATTTCGGAACAGGAATTTCAATTTATCAAGACAAGACAGGAGATTCTCATTTTAGTACACTTCAATTTAATATATCTGCCTCTTACCGCATCAAGCTCAATAAGGATTCTACACATTTTATAACCCTTGGCGTTCAATCTGGTCTTACTTCTAGGCGCATTGATTATAGCAACTTGACTTACGACAATCAATACAATGGTTTTATTTACGACCCAACAATTCCTTCCACTGAAAATTTTCAAAATGCTGGAAAGGTTTATCCTAATCTTAATCCAGGAATAAATTATCGTTATATCCTAAAACCACGTACAGAAGTATCTCTAGGGTTTTCCGTTTATAATATAACAAAACCAAAACAATCTTTTTATGGAAATGACTTTATAGTACTTGACCCTCGTTATAACATTAATATAGCTGGGAAAATTAAACTTTCAGAAAAATTCGATTTGTTGCCATCGGCTCTTGTAATGTCGCAGGGCACGTTCAGGGAAATTACATTCGGAACATCCTTGAAATATATACTAAAACCAACTCCTAATCATTATCGTGCTGTATACATAGGAGGGTGGCTTAGAGCCAAAGATGCCGCGTTCGTGTCTATTGGTATGGACTATCAAAAATTATATATAGGACTTAGTTATGATATAAACTATAGCAACCTACGTCCTGCAAGTAATCTAAGAGGAGGGATGGAGTTTGCGGTTATTTACATATTTGATAGATTACCAAAAAAATTAAAATATAAAATATGTCCAGAGTATATTTAAGTAAAATAAGTAGTTGTATTTGTTAAGATGAAAAAAAGCATATTCATTTTATTTTTACTAATGCTATCGTTTGTCGCTTCTGCACAAACCCAGAAGCAATGGCTTAAGTATGCAGATGAATCGTATCAAACGAAAGATTTTTACGGTGCATCCATTTATTATCGTAAAGCAATGCTTATCGATTCTTCCAATTTATATATTGTTTTTCAATATGCAGAATCATTAAGACAATACAATGAATATAAGTTAGCTGAAAATTATTATAAATACGTTTTTGACAAAGACAAAGAAAAGGAATATCCATTAAGTATATTCTGGCTTGCCACCATGCAAAAGTATAACGCTAGCTATCTGAAAGCGCGACAAAACTTCATTCGTTATAGCAAAAACAAATTAGATAAGAACACATACCTATTCAAAAAAACACAACAAGAAATTAAATCCTGTGAATTTGCCTTAGAGCTTTTAAGAGATACGCTTCGTTTAACTATTATTAATATTGGCGACACACTATTAGCGGACACCTCTGTAAATACTATAAACTCTGAGTTTAATGCGGTTCCTATAAATGATTCTACCATTTATTTTTCGTCTTTACGTTCCGAAAAAATGAGAGGGCGAAGCGAACAAAAAGATACTACTTACCTACTTAAAATATATGAAGCAGAGAAAAAAGATACCGTGTGGCTTTTAAAAAACGAACTCGATACCAGTATAAATAAGAGACGAATAAATCAAGCGAATGTTTGTCTTACGGAAGATAAACAAACAATGTATTTTTCTCGTTGCGATCCGGACATGAAATGTGCTATTTATAAAAGTAAATTTGTAAATGAACGTTGGCAAGAAGCAACAAGACTATCGGACAGTATAAATAAAATTGGCTTCACCGCTACCCAACCGTTTAGTACTATACTAAAAAACGATACGATTTTATTTTTTGTCTCCGACCGACCTGGTACTCTAGGCAAATTAGATATTTGGAAATCTGTTCAGGAAAATGGACAATTTATAAGTGCTCAGAATCTTGGACCTACCATTAACTCTCTAGATGACGAAGTGTCACCTGTGTACGATACGGTAACTAACATGTTATACTTTAGTTCTCCCTGGCATTTAGGATTAGGAGGGTTTGATATCTTTAGTTCTAGTTATGAAAATGATAATTTTTCCAAACCAATAAATGTTGGCTATCCACTGAATAGTAGTGTCAACGATCTATACTTCACCTTTAACCGTAAAAACAAAACAGGTTTCCTTACATCAAACAGAAAAGGTTCTATTTTTAAAAAGTCAGAAACCTGTTGCAACGATATTTGGTCTTACAAATTGATTATCCCTCCACCTGTTGATACCATTACAGTAAAGATTAAAACTCCGTTAGAAGAATTAATGTCATATTTGCCTGTCAAATTATATTTCCATAACGATGAGCCAAATCCAAAAACCAGAGATACATTATCTACAATAAGTTATCTCACTAGTTATAATCAGTACAGAGGACTTATTGATGTTTACCGCGAAAATTATGCACTAGGAGTGAGCGAAGAAAATAAAAAAATAGCCGAAGATACGGTTACAAGTTTCTTTGAAAACCATGTAGATAAAGGGGTTCAGGATTTAGAGAAATTTACAGAATTACTTTTTCAAGAATTAGAAAAAGGGCATAAACTAGACTTGATGGTTAAAGGCCATGCCAGTTCGCTTGCTAGAACAGACTACAACGTTCATCTTACCTTACGAAGAATCTCAAGTTTAGATTTATACTTAAGAGGCTACAAGAATGGCGCAATAACTCCCTACTTAGAAGACAGTGCAAGCAACGGAGGAAGCTTAACATTAATTCGATTACCCTTTGGTGAGTACAAGGCGCACAAGGCACTAAATGATAATTTAAACGATAAAAAAAACTCAGTCTATTCTATTTCTGCAGCTATGCATAGAAATATTGAAATAGTATCCGTGACGTTATCGCATAGAGACAGTCTAAATGCTGAGATGCGTTTTCTTAAAAAAGAAATATTCGATTTCGGAAGTTCGAGAGAAGGACAAAAACTCACACATATATTTAAGTTTAAAAATACAGGCAAAGCTCCACTTATCATTTCTAGTACACAAGTGGCTTGCGAGTGCATAACAGTAAAAGCATCGTCGACAACAGTAGCTCCTGGAGAAAAAGGAGATATAGAAATCACATTAGATACAAAAGGACTTAGTGGAAAAGAGGTACATTCTATTTCACTTTTTACAAATGGAATTCCTTCGGAAAAAGAATTGACGGTGACTACAGAAGTAAGATAGTTATTAATACTAAAAAATTCCGTTGTTGCTTAAAAAAACTCGAACAACAACGGAATAGTAAAAATATTATTTATCTCCCTTTTTGCTTTTATCACCTTTATAACCTTCCTCTTTTGTTTTGCGGCTATCAAGATCGTCTCTTATCTCTGGACGAGGCTTGTGCGAAATGCCTTGTTTACTTTGTTTGGTATTACCTCTGGTAGTTTTCATAAGTAACTTGGTTTACGTTTATTTTCTTATCTAAATCACGTTATATTAATAGAATGTTTTATTATGGAATTATAACTAAAAGTTGCATAGTTCACACTTAGTGTTTTGAATTTACTGGATGTTTTAAAAATTCATACTCACCGCTAGCTATAATAGAAAAAATGCAGTTTCTAGGAGAAAGCCGCAAAGAATAGAGGTTAGACTTAGATGAAATATCATACTAAAATCAATAAGCGAAATTCCGCCTTGGTTTGTGTTCGCAGTCGCAGATTGTGTCTTCACAAGCTGCTTTTCACTATGCAACACCGCCGTTAGATTAACTATTTATAAATCATTAGTGCTTCGTAGAAATATATATATGTAAATCTATTCTAGGATTAAATTATATTTGTAAAGTTATAATAGGATTATAAATTAAACTTATTCTAGGACGAGACACTAACTAAAAATGAAAAAAACACTTATACTATCCATAATAGTTATAGCAATTTTACGAATAATTTCTATTTACTATCGAGGAGAAATTGAAAGATATTCAAATAAGAAAGAGCTTGATCATTATTTTGAATTACTTAAGGTTGGGGAACCAAAAAAAATAATTGTTTCTTCTCATGATTTTAGTGATACCATAAAATTCAAAAATGGCATACAAAGAATATTTTTTAATAAAGACTCAATAAATTTTATTGTAAATAGTATAATAAGTTCAAAGGGAAATTCTTATTCCCATCCTCAAGTTATTTGCCATTATTATATTATGATAAATCTCCCTAAAAGCGAAAATTTATATTGCGAAGTATTTAATTCAAGAAATTACGGGACTGTATTTATCTTATTTAATTCAAGATTGGAGATATTATCAAGCTATAGAAATGATGACTTAAATAGAGTAATTTGCGATTATTTCGAGTAATTATATAAGCACGTGAAATATAATGAAAATAACAATTTCTAACTTGTGGATATTATGATATGTAGATTAATGGTTAAATATAAATTATGGATTCTTACAGTGTGGATAATTTTTATTGCAATGCTTTTTTTATTTCCTATGAAAATAGAGTATTATTTTAGAAAGTCTGAAATTGATTTTTACAAAAAAAAGTTATCCGATAAAGAAATTAGAATAATAAGAATTTCAAATAATAAAGTTAACTCCAAAAGCACAGGAAATAAAACTATAATAACAAATAAAAAGGTAATTGACCAGTTAAGGTTGGGGATAATAGAGTCAGAATGGTATAGACCCTCTCATCCAATAGCTATTTGTAGCTATGATTTACAAATTAATTTTATAGATGGTGAAATATTAAAAGCAGAAATACTTAATACTAAAGAAGATGGTACAGTTATATATTTATACAAATCTAATGATGAATTTATAACTGTAATGAAAAACAATAAATTAGATTCAATAATTTGCGATTTGTTAAATTCTAGTTCTCATTAACTACCCCTGTTCATATTCTTCGACTAATAACAAAATTTCTCCATGATTTATATTTTCGCCCGCTGTCACAAGCCTAGAGGCTTGCCAGCAGTCAACTAACACCAAAGTATTAGTTGCATTTATACTACTTAATCAAACTAACCGTCCCTTTGTTATAAGGACTTTCCTTAACATCTTTTCCGTTTTTGAATTTACCTAAAATAACATACGTGTAAACACCCTCTATCTTAGCAC
>JANOTP010000193.1:0-32511 GCA_031416415.1 Cytophagales bacterium
CCTCTTTGCCTTCTACGATATCTTGCAGCAGGTAATTGAAATTAGCATCATCGACATAAGCTTCATAGGAATTAGGAGACGGAATAGCTGGAAATGCATTTGGAATAGATACACGTTGCGTAAAATAGGTTCGTTTGAGAGTAGTATCAATAGCAAACAATTCTTTAATATGCGCCAATTGAGAAAGCAAATTAGCTAGTAATTGTTCGCTGAATAATAAGTATGACTTAAGTTGCTTGGACTGTGCGTTGCGCATCGGTGTAGAACTGGTTGGCAGTCCTGCATCACCTATACCATAAGTAGTTGGAAAATCATATTGAACAGAAGTATACTCTTCCAGATTTCGATAGACACCTTCGGGCGCATTGAATTCATCTGGATCATTACCTATAACAAGACTATTATCAAGAATTTCCAATTCGCGAAGTTTTTCTTTTACCTTACGCTTACTGGCAACTAGAAATACTTTAGTAGCATCGTTTGGATCATCGTCTCTATAAAACACCGTCGATGATTTTTGAACACTAAGACGCAAGCGATGACTTTCTTCAAAAGTAGGAGCAAGACAATCCATTATGTTTTCGTTCATCTGAACATTGTCTACAAAACTAGACAAGTGAATATCCCCTACGCTTATTACGCCAGGTATATCCATAATGATTTGAATCAAGTCCGACACATAGAGAACTTTTCTCTCATCAATAGTCAGAAACTCTTTCAAATTCAAAAAACCATGATTTAGTACAGGACCTTCGAATACTTGGTCTACGGTTAGACCTTGTTCTATAAGTTCTGTAGCAGTATGGAATTTAATTTTAGGTGAAAGGAAATTTCCAATTCTAAAATATATTTCCGCTTCTATTTGTTCTATATCAGCCCCTGCTCCAACCTCAATTTGAAGACACAAGCCAACTTCTTCTTCCTTTAAATTGGTAAGTTCTACAAAATCTTCACACAAGTTTCGATAGGAATCCAACTTGGATTGTGCCATGCGCACAATTTCCCAAATAGTTGTAATTTTTCTATTGTATTTCAACAACAGCAATTCCATTTCACTGCTCGTCAAAGCCGCTTTCAAATCGTTGGCCAGACCTATAGTATTAAATTTCGAAACGTCATCTAAAATGACAATTGTTATAGGAACTTGTTCAATTCTTGGAGACTCTGGCAAAGGCCCAAGATCAATTGTCACTTCCAATATAGCGGAATAGGTTCGTCGTTCGACAAGTCCGAAACTATCTGGAACCAGATCAATGTTTTGAATGGCAGGAGTTGAAGGACTTCCCGAAGCATTAATGGGATCTCTGAAAATTTGTCTAACCGTAAACCAATCAGGGAAGCTCACTTCTACATTTAAGTCTACCAATCCGAAAGTAGAATTGGCTTGAAATTCCCAGTCCAAAATAGTACTGTTCAAATCTCCGAATTCATCATTTTTATCAAGCTCGAGAATTACCGAATACAATCCACGTATATTTACAAGTTGATCTCCGCTATAGGCAGCCTTATTTATAGTAGAATCTATAAATACAGGAATCTCCGGACGGTTGGCGACCTTTAAAAATGCATTTCGAACACCTTCAATATCAATTAAAATTTTTCTAAAATCTTCTATATGAACTGGCGTATTGCTTAATATTTCAGGCGCCGTAAAAAGTCCGGTAGTGATGTTACGCGTATCTTCTGGATTTTGCGTAAGAATATCTTTAATATCGAAATTTGTACGATACCCAAGTTCAGTAATTGCATAAATCAATTGTTCTACAATGGTGATACCAGGATCATGTGTATTATAATCGGTCCATACCTTTCCTGCAAGATTCTGTATATTTTCAATACCCTGCTCTCTAAGAAAATCGAAATCCAGACTTTTCTGATCTGTCTTTACATTGGATATAAGTACTGCCTCCTGCATGTTATCTTACTAATTTTAAAAACATTTTCTTAAACTAACTTATCGTGTTATAAAACTTCTTGTTAGAATCATTGATCCAATACCATCGTCGCACACTACTTCATCTTTCTGAAGCGCTGTAATAAGATGTGCACCTGCTGAACTAAGCACAGAACGAGAAGTACGCGTTTGTGCTTCGTCTACCTCCATATAGGTATCCGAGCCTATACAACTTTGCTGTTTCAAATGAAAATGAAGAACAAAGTCTACATAAGGACGTTCCTCAATAAAATTAATCAATACACTTTTTTGTAACCTCCCTCCGAATGTTATATCACGTTTAGAATCAAAAGCCCAAGGAGCAAGAAATTGATTGATCTCCTCGTTAAGTTTGGCTGTATAAAAAGCTTTATCAAGACTTGGCATAAATACCACTTCAAACTCCGCTTTTACCCTTTCATACAAAGCATTTTCAATTTCCAACTGCACAAAAGGGCTAATATATTGTGATAGGTATTCTTTAATGGATGCTATTGTTGCAATCCCAACTTTTGGTTCAAAAATTTCCTGTGTTATAAAATCACGTAACTTAGGAATTACAACTACGGTAACAAAACCAGGTTGAGACTCTGTGGTTAGAAGTTCCTTCAAATTAAAAGAACTAATTTCTTTTATAGTAGAAGTATGGTTAAGACATTTTGCTCTATAGACACTTGGAAAATTCTCCAATACTAGTCGCTCGTAATCCCAAATATCAATAGCACGGGATTTATGACGAAGGCGCTCGCTCACACGGTTGTAAAACAGAACAGACTCTTCTTTTATTTTCCCGCCAAAGGAAGCGAAAGGTTGTGATATAGTATCAATTTCCGCATCGCGGGAAACAAGGTCTTGAATTGTTTTGGCAGGAAGACTATTAAGTAATCTCAGGGGATCGTTGTCGGCGTTTACAAACACTACCTCAGCAGACTGAGCTCCTACTTTTAACACCTGATTGATAGCCCTAGTATTAGTGGCGGCGCTAACCTTTACCCACAACAACCCAGAAGGAAGAGATGTATTCGTTTTTGTCATTGCTTCCGGCAGTGATAATTCCACAATGCCAGAACCTACTAATTTAGAAGTACCGTCGTATACTATATTTATGGAAGGAAAAGTAAACCATTGGTCGTTGCTGAGATAACTCCAAGCGACTTCAGGATATGTAATACTGGTATCTTCCGTTCCTTCTTTAAATTGGAAGAGTAGTGTAATGTTTTGAAGCGGATCAATAGATTCTAGTCCTATATACAATGTACCTTCGTCCGCGAATTGTGGCAAAACATAAATTGGATCCTCTTCTCCTAATAATTGTCGGTGTATTTCGTTTTGACCAAAGGGCTGTATGTGAAAAAACTGATCGACTCTGTTTTTAAACTCAATAGGATTGGTAGTATTAATTTGAATCGTAACACTAGATTTATAATCAACCGTACATTCTTTAATGAGTGGTGTATACGGTTCGTTTGGCAATAAATCTGGCAGTTTATTTGTACTTTTGTTTATAATTCTTTCAGTAAATAAAAGCCCTCTTTCTTTATGTCCAAAGGCACGGATAGCAAGAGGAGTAGACTGAGGAACATTGTGTGTATCCGCAGTACGTTGTAATGTAAAACGCACAAAACCTTTCGCCAACCCTTGATCAAATGTATCAAAAGAATCCAAGTATGGATCTCTATTAATATTTAGCAAATCACCTCCGGAAATTTCAATAATTTTAGAAGGTGCAGGAGGATTTAAATCTACATCTAGGACATCAGAAGAATCCAATAGTGTATTGAACAATTGTTCATTTTGAAGAAGCGATACCCACTTTCCTTTGTCCAGAATATCCATGTTCATTCTAAAGCTCGAGTTATTTAAATTCGAGTAGGTTGGATTCACTAAATGAGGGGTAGGCGTGGGAACAGTAACACCTTTTTCAAAACCTAAATAGTATTCCTTGAAATTTACTTCTGGCAATTTATCCCAAACAATATTAAGGGTCAGAGAAGAAAGTTGCTTTTGAAAAATTTCAGCATTTCCAATATAAAAAGGCGAGCCGGTATCGGGGTTACTTCCAAAAGGAGTAAATGGTTTATTATAATCAAGCGCAGCATCCTCACTGTGCAGAATTAAGTCAGTTACTCCTTTAACATCTACAGTAAGATGTAGATTTTGAACGGTAGCTGTTTTAAGATAATCGTATCCGTAAGAAGATTTATAAGAAATTAATTTCCAATTTATTTCGGCACCTATAGCACCGGGAGCTGGCAGTCCAAGTACTTCCGAATTCAACGCTCGATAATAAAGTCCGTTTACACGCACAATATCTGGAGCTGAATACGTATATAAGACATTAAATTCAAGAGGAGTGGCATCTAAATCGGCTACCAAGTCTTCTATATTTTCAATATTTTCCCAATAGCCTGAAGAGTTTTCAGGATCATTTCCAGTACTGGAATTTGCTATCAATTTATATATTACTCCATTTTTCAATACATAACTATTAACAGGATGAGATACCAAATTAAATTCCTCATAGGTAATCTCACTATTGTATTCAGGGATTTCATATGGAACAATGGAAGCCTCTCTGTTGGCAAAAACAAATTTCATCAAGGGCCAGTCTGTAGAAAATGTCTCCCCATGAATGGCAGGATTATAGGAAGTAACCTCAGTATCCTGTTTGTCGAGCACCAGTTCAAGGGTAATTGCGGCTATTGCTACCTCACCAGATGGAGAAGAAGAAGCCGGAATTATAGTCACCTTGCTTGGCTTTTTTTCGATAAACCCTTCGGTACTGCTAAAATATAATCGCAAACTATTTACTATATCCACTTCTATGCTATGGACATAATTGCTTTTAACTTGTACAGTATTGGTAGGAGAAATAATTACGGAAATGGTACGTGTTCCATTTTTCAAAAACAACAAAGGAGAAGAAACGGCAAACCCTATGGTTGCATCTTGCATGGAGCGCGTGTCCGTCGTTTTTCCAGACTGTGATTCTCCAAGTACCGGCCAGAACTTTCCTTCCGCAAGCGGCTCTTCTCCTAATCCGTTTTTTGTATTTGCACCTGCCGCAGAATAAATCGTCACTACCTCCGTTCCAGAAAATTCTGTAAATACAGTATTCAATGCAGCAATGGTTCCTTTATTCAAAACAACTTCGCGTGTGGACTCAAAAACAACATCGTTTCCCAGAGCATCCTCACCGGCTTCAAAGGGTGTTCTTGAAGCAATTAAATGTTGTTCTACATTCTGCGCCAATTCAAACAATAAGAATACTCTATCTGGTTCGGCACGTTTTTCAGAAAGACGTAGTACTTCTTTATAATAATAATCGAGATGCTTTTGGGTGAATTTATTCAAATCATCTTGTCCATAACGGAATAGACGAAGAAAGGTAATAAATAGTGCGATATGTGGTTTGTGGGTATCATTAGCTTCAAGAGACTGAATCAACAAGGATTCTGCCATAGATACCATTTGAGAAAGTGCCTGATAAAAGACATTAAATATCAAACGAATTTCATCTATAGCATTCGCTATTTTATTTTTATCATTTACCCCAACATAAATAGAATCATCGCCTGGCAATGAGCCAATATTCGAAACTGTCACTCCCCAAATACTATCAAGACTTTCTGATGGAGAATAAGAATATATGGATAAGTCGCTGGAATAACCGATTGGAATTGGCGTAAAAGGTACGGAAGCACCTTTGTCGTAACTAATTAATTTTATCAGATTTACATTTAAGCGTTGTGTTATGAATTCCTCAATAATAGGTCCCAAAGAGCTATCCACCTTAGCTATAGCATACCATCCGTCAATCATTTTAACAGATGTTAGAATTTCCTTAAAGACGTCTCGAAAATCCTGTACATCATCGTTATTTATTCCCGATCCAAAATTGACCTGCAATTTTCTAACCTTATCTTCAAAAGAACGTTTTATTATAGAGGGTTGGGTAACCGCAATTCTTGCTAAAATAATCGTTGGATCTGATTCAATTAGTGTCTGCCAGTTGCCATCAATTGAATTAGACATGTCGTAATAATTCAATTGCTTGGCATAATCAGCAGCAAAAATTAGCAGATCTTCTAGCGTATGTTCATCCGCTTTTATATAGTCGGGTGTAAGTGCCGCCAGTAAACGTTCACGTTGGCTGGTTCCAGTATGAAACAAAGGGTTTCGTACTTTACATCCTAAATCAATTGTACAGTTTTCAGTGCTCACGATTATATATCAGTTCCTTCGTTCAAATAAAATGGAAATACAATATTTCTTCTAGTATTGGTAGACACGACCGTATAATCTACATCAATCAAGACTACTCCTTCGTTTTGTTCGTCGGTGTCTACGTTTACAGTATTTAAATCTACTCTAGGTTCAAATTGAAAAATAGCTGTCCGTATTCTATCTTCAATCAAACTTGCAAGTGATACAGTGATAGAATCAAACATAAGATCAATAAGTTGCGCACCAAAATCTGGTTGCATTACGCGCTCTCCAATTCCGGTAGAAACGATAATTTGAAGGCTCTGACGAATATCTTCTTCTCCTGAAATCATCGCTACAGAATTGGTTCCGCCCTTATCAAACGTTGGAGGAAAACTCCAACCCGTTCCCAAAAATTCTTTTCCGTCGCTCATAGATTCATTTTATAATTTTCACGTTACCGATTTAGCCTCCAATCATTACAGTTGGTATACCTACTGCTGAGGAAGCTCCACAAGCACAGGTATCTCCTGCTCTTAAGGCAGGTTTCCCTCCTATCATTACCGTTCCACTTCCCTTAGCAAAAGGACTGGAAGTGGGCTGATGAGAATTAGGAGGAAGCGAACAAACGTGGTTGTCACCCATTACAGCCGCAGGTTTTCCCCCTATCATGACAGTAGAAATACCAGGACCTACGATAGTTCCTCCGTGATTGGTGGTGTCTCCTACTACTGCTGCTGCTGGCATATCTAGTTGATTTTTACTAATCCTCCTTTAATTACTGTTTGTGAACCCGAGTTTAGCTTTGCTTCTGATTGACCATCTGCCAGAAAGGAAGATTTTGCTTTAATCTTCACATTTTTACCTTCTATAGAAATATCACCCTTTGCAGTGATTTTAATATCCTTGGCGCTATCAAGCACAATTCCACTATCGCTGGTTACAATCTTATTTTTATTTTGGTCTTCGATAGTAACTCCTTTTTTATCGTCACTAATGGTAATTTTATTTCCACCAGGTGTCTCAATTTGAATTATTTTTTTATCGTCGTCAAAAGTCAGTTTCAATTTCTTTTTGGTAGTAATACCTTTCATGGTATTCTCCTTCGAAGCTGGTATAAAGGGCTTATTTTTTTTACTGTATAAGCTTCCAAGAATTATTGGGTCGCGTGGATCATCGTTTAGAAATCCAATAATAACCTCATCACCTTCATGTGGATGAAATACAAATCCATGCTCCTTCCCACCTTCAAACGTAGCTACACGTGCCCAAACGGTTTCCTTACCATCTACCACAGGAATCGTAACTTTAAATCGTTCGTTACTTTCGGGGTCTTGGGCAAAGGCAGCCACGATTCCAATTAAAAGTCCACGTACCGAAGGTACCATAGCCGCTGCGGGCACATCGTTAATTTTATTTTCTTCTGCAAACCATTCAAAGGGTAACCCAAATTGAATAGTGGTAAGCCACAAGCCTCTGGATATATCGTGTAACACACCAGAAACATAAGCGTTGCCACTAAAGCGTGTGCCAATACCCGTAAATTTTATAATATCTCCAGGGTTAACAGAGGAAGTTCCCTCTATTTTTACCGAGCCTCTCACTTTCGAGAATGCTGCTTTTAAGGTTTTACTATCAGCAGCAGCCTTTAATTCCGGTTTGGTTCTGTTGCCTCCATGCTGTATTAAGTACTCGTTCAACCCAATTACTTTAGCCAATTCGTTGCTGCTTATATTTCCCTGTGCACCAATCAAAGGAGGAATTAATTTTCCTTTATCCTTTACCGCTTCATTTTTTGCACCGTCGTAAGCTTGGCCAACAATGGATTTAAACTGCGTTCGAGCATCCATTTCTGCGTCAAATTCCAACACATTCTTCCCATACTCCAGCGATAATTTAGGCAACCCCGTAAGCGTTGGTTTCTTTACAGAGACCTTTCCGTCGTTAGCCAGTACAACCTTACTGTTCATTTCCGCTCTAGACAAAATAAAATCCCAATCAGTAGCGAAATATTGAATGACTTGCTTATGTATTAACGTAGTAGGCTCTACGACTCCTTTAATACCAGATAATAAGGATTCAATGATCGCACTATCAAGCTTGTTGTTGAAAAATTTATTTTTACGACCTACCGTAAGCTTCACGGATTCGTCTTTCATTTCTACTTCAAAGAGTGAGGCCTTACCTGAGCGGTGACGAACGGATTGCTTTATAACAATACCTATAAAAATAGTTTCTTCCTTCGATTTATTTCCTGCCTTAATAGTAATTTTTTTCCCAGGCTTAAAACTATCACCACTAGAGAGTTCAAAGTTTGGTTTTGACGTAGCATGTGCAGCTTCTCCATCATACAATACCAATCGAGCAGAAGGAATTCTATTTGCTTCTTTGTAAGTACTAATACTTGAAACAGCTAGTGTTGCAGGCATGGCTTTTCCCTCAGAAAGAATCGTAAAGACGACTCTTCCTCCATTTTCAGTACCTGGTATTACTAATGAAGCCATTGAATTTATTGTTGATTTTTATCGATTGGAGGAAAGTACAAGACCGTTCCCGGTTTTAGTTTTCTGAAATTTGTCAAATTATTTGCCTTGGCTACTTCCAGATATAATCCTGGATCTCCATATTCTCTCTCGGCAAGCAAGGGAAGAGTATCTCCTTCTTTTACTACTATCGATTTTGTAAGGTCAGGAGAAAGAAAACGAGTAATAGTACTCAGCTTATTATCCAAAGGAACCTCTAAAAAGGTAGCGCTAATTACCGCCCGAATTGGCAGCCCGACCGAACTGAAGAGTGTATACTTTATAGTGTACTCAATACATCGACACTTAAATATAAATTTCCCCCATTGTAAGATTAAATAAGGAGGTTCATGAGATTCTTTTGAAGCCTTACTAAGTAATAATGTAGTACCTCCAAGAACCGTATTTTTAAATAAAGAGATATGAGTTTGCACCACCAAAGTAGGAGGTCCTATACCTTTACCACTAGCTTTAGTACCGTCAATCGTAAAATCGATATTCCAACTTTGGGCCTTGATATTATTAAACTTAATTGATTCTTTTGTCCCTGAAGGGGCTGTACCAGAAACTGCTACTTCCGATTTTTCAATGAATTCAGAAGGATTAAACATAGCAATATAGGTGGATGTAGGAATTTTAAATTTATTATCGGAAAACGATAATATTTTCATTTTCTCTAAAGAACCTAATGAAATCACAGCCATACTTATCTTTCTTTATAATTTTTTAACAACTGTAATACTTCTTCCACACAATCTGAAATAATGGAGTCTCTTTCCGTTTCTTTCATTTTTGAACTCCCTCCGCTATCTGTCTTCGCATCATTTCCTGTATCTACTACCGTAGCGCGTACAATCAATTCTTTTACAGTTACAGGCATATTATATATTTTTAAAATATTGATAATACAATTCTAATTCTTCTGTTACAATTTCATTTGCCATTGCTTTAAACTCGGAAGTCTTCCAAGAAGTAGGATATGCGCCTATGATATACCAACTTTGCAAGGGCTGATGATCGGCATTTAAGAGGGACACTATTACATTTACTGGATTGAATTCGAAATTTTCTACTGTATTGCGCACCCATTTTGTCACACCGGAATCAATGATCATTCCCCGTTTCAATTTTAATTTATTATAGGTCACACCAGTTGGGAGCAATTGCTTAAAACGGTTTTCCCCTCCTTCTGCAAGTTCCATAGTAGTAATAGTCGCCTCCAATCCCGACACATCCATAAATCGAGTATCGTTGTCAGTAAGACTAGAAATACCTTCGAACTGCACTTTAAAGTGAAAACCAACTGGTGGATACGTGTAAGTTGCCATATTTTTTATTCGTTACCTTTATCCGTTTGCTTCCATTGTGATGCCTTCGTGGCAAATCTCAAGTGTTTCAATTGCCACTTCATTTCCATCCGATTTCAAATCGGTAGATTGTACTTTACTCGCCCAAGCGTTTTTAATTTTCCAAGTCATCACCGGATTATGCTCCTCGTCCAACAGCGAAACTGTAATATCTCTTCGTTCAATGGTGTTCAATTTTACAGTATTCCACCAGTTGAAAAAATCATTGTCATTACGAAAATGACCTCTCTTCAAGGTAATATTCCCATACTTCTGCATACCAGGCATTTTGACAGTATTGTACTCGAGCATATTTCCCTCACGGTATTCAATAGGTTGTGTTTCCACCATAAGGCCGGTCGCTTCTGTAAAGCCTATTTTCGTTCCTCCCCATTGCACCTGAAAATGAAACTTAACTAAAGGATATTGCTGTGGCATAAGTTTTTTTATTAAGCAGTTTAAATTATTCAAGCTAGGTACTGCCTTGAATGCAGCACCTAGCTTATTAATTCTTTAGGACACCTGAAGTTTATGACTAAACTTCAGCACTATAAATTCAGCAGGTCGAGTAGGTGCAACCCCTATTTCAATATTCATAATACCTTCTAAAATATCTTGTGATGTCATAGTAGTACCTAACCCAACACGCACAAAAAATGCGTCGTCCGGTTTTGCACCAGCCAATGCGCCTTGTCTCCATAAATTGGTAAGGAAATTATCTAACATACCTTTCATGCGTTGCCAGGTTTGTCCCGTATTTGGTTCGAAGACAAATTGAGCAGAAGCTTTCTGTGAAGACTCTTCGATAAAAATCAACAGTCGTCGTACATTGATGTATCTCCACTCGTTGTCGTTACCTGCCAGCGTACGTGCACCCCATACAAGAGTACCTTGTCCCGAGAAGAATCGAATCGCGTTGATAGACTTACCACTAGTAGCGTCTACATTTAATAAATTTTGCAAATCATCACCTACAGCAATCGTAGTTCCAGAAATAGCACTAATACTTATATTAGCTGGAGCCTTCCATACACCACGGTCAAAATCTGTACGTGCATAAATTCCTGCCAAAGCACCGCAAGGTCCTATAATAGCCGTGTAGGTGCTAAGCTTAGCATTTACTACTGCCAATATTTGACTGGTAAGAATAGGGGTAATCGGATTTCCAGTAATAGGGGGCGAATTCGCTATAAGTTCCGCAAGCGTATTAGTAGTAAAACCTGTTCCAGATACAGTAATTTTAGAGTTTGTTGTTGAAAGCGGATACACTGTTTTTAACTTCGGGAAATAAGCCGCCCCATATTTTAAATTAGCATTACCGATAGTATCTCTTGTATCAGGAATAGAAGTGTCGCTATACGAATCAAGAATACTAAACCTATCCTTTAAAGTTGCACATTGAAGCAATGCTTTTTGTTGAATAGCTCCATACAAAGAAGCGGATGCTAGTTTTATTGCATCAGGGATTATAATTAAAGTAGGTTCGTCTTCTTTACTAACTTTAGCTAGCGCTGCTTCTAATTTAGCCTCCTCTACTAACCCGCTAGTTTGATACGAAACATCTACCGAAGAAACATAACAATCTCCACCCCCATTATCGTAAAACGCTTTAACGCTATAGTACATTAAATAATTTAAGGTAGAACTGTTTACTGTTACAATAGTAGAACTATTTACTACATTGCCGGCCGATAAAGCAACCGTTAATTCAGCAGCTATTTCAGGACCACCGAAAAATTCTTCGAATTCTAAAAAAGATTTAATTTTTTTAACCTTAGACTGATTCTTTTCTGTATATCCTACAAATACAGGAATCGCTGTATCTACCGGAGCAATAGAAGGTGGTAATGTGGCCACTTCTTGTATCTTTACTCCTGGAACTGTTAGATTAACCATATTTTTATTTATTTAAAAATTTCTACTCGTTTGAATTGAATTATAATGCTTCCATTACGATACCTTCGTGTACAATTTCAATACTTTCAATTGCCACTTCGTTTCCGTCACCTTTTAGGTCAGTAGATTGCACTTTAGAAGGCCAAGCGTTTTTCACTTTCCAAACCATTACAGGATTGTGCTCTTCGTTAAGTAAACTTATAGTGATATCTCTTCTTTCAATAGTATTTAGCTTTACTGTATTCCACCAAGCGAAATATTCGTTATCACCACGGAAATGACCACGTTTCAAGGTTAAATTACCATACTTTTGCATACCTGGCATTTTGATAGTGTTGTATTCAAGCATACTTCCCTCTCGGTATTCGATGGGTTGTGTTTCAACTTCTAATCCGGTTACTTCTGTAAATCCGAGTTTGGTACCGCCCCATTCAACTTGAAAATGGAACTTTGCTAAAGGATATTGCTGTGGCATATAGTTGTTTTTTTTATCGATTTAAAATTTAATTACTGTATTTTATAAATTAACTAACTTGTAAAGTTTGAGAGAATTTCAAGACAATAAATTCCGCAGGTCTTGCTGCCGCCAAACCAATTTCGATGTTCAAAATTCCATTTAAAATATCGTCAGAGGTCATGGTAGTGCCTAATCCAACTTTCACAAAAAAGGCATCGTTGGGCTTTGCTCCAGCTAGTGCACCTTGTCTCCATAATCCTGTTAAAAAATTATCAATGGTACCTTTCAATCTCAACCAGGTTTGAGCTGTGTTAGATTCAAATACATACGACTGCATGGACTTCTGAATGGACTCCTCGATAAAGATAAACAATCTCCGAACGTTTATATATCTCCATTCTGCGCTGTTTCCGTCCATGGTTCTTGCTCCCCATACTAGGTTGCCCTTTCCAGTAAATGAACGAATAGCATTGATAGATATTCCAGCATTTGTATCCACGTTCAATCCTTCCTGATCTGCATCTGAAAGCTTAACGGATGGACTAACTACTAATTCCAAAGGTACATTGGCTGGAGCTTTCCATACGCCTCTCTGATTGTCTATTAAGGCATACACTCCAGCTATAGCAGCGCTAGCAGGCAAGGTCAGCGTTTCTATATTCAAAAGATTTTTAAGTTGTGTATATAACTCTAAATCAGGTGCGATTACGGGTGTTGGAGTAGTTCTACCATTTAATAAAACATCAACAGAAAGTCCGTCATAGATACCATCGGGAGCAGGGACGCCATCAATTTCTTCCTTATGATTAATAGTTATACCAGTATCCAATAAATAACTAGAAATAGTGGTATTTAAGGCAGGATAATACAAAGAACCATATTTATTATTAATGCTATTCACATTGCCCCTAAAAGCATCTGGATTAGAAGCATCAGTTTTATTTATATCTGCAATTACAAAACGATCCTGTAAAGTAGCGCATTGTGACAAAGCCGCTTTTACTACGTTTCCGTGTTCAGAGGAACCTAAATCGTATGCCTCAGGAAACACGAGCAATGTTGGTTCGTCTACCAATTTTATCTCATCAAGACCTGCTGTAAAATGATCATCGTCCATTGATGTAACGTCTGTAGAACCAATAGATACAATATAACAAGGTCCTCCTCCGTTGGTGAAATACAATTGCATATGGTAATACAATTTATTTTTGACTGAAAGTGGCGTTTCAACACTCAATGTTCTTGAGGTAAGAATTACCCCAGTAATCACATCTTCAATTTTAAGAACTGCCGTCTCCGTACTTTTTCCAAATACCTGTTCAAATTCTTTGAATGAAGATATACGTACCGGTAACTTAGCACTACCCCCGGCGCTGCCAGCAGACAATGAAGCATGGTTGGTCGTATAGCCTAGGAATGCTGGGACAGCCGTTGCAACAGGTGCTACCGATGCACCAATAGTGCTAATTTCTTCTATAAATACACCGGGCGTTTTTAATTGTGCCATATTATTTTAGTTAAAAGTTTAAAGATTTATACATATACAAAGATTTCAGAATATACAGCTGGGTAAGTTCCCGGCTTTACAATATCTACAGATGGGTTGGGCATATTTAGTATCACTGCGATGTCTGTACCAGAATCATACACTCCATTATCGGATACCATCTGATATAAAATAATATTTTGATAAGTTTTATGTAACAGGGGAATTTCTAAAGATGTAAATATTGCCTGTGATCCTGAAACCAAAGGGGTTGAGAAAGATACAGGTGCATTTCCAATACGTAGAGAATTAGGAGGAAGTATCATAGTATCGTTTACCTTTACAAAATACTTCCAGATAGTAGAACGATTTTTAAACGCCAACACATAGGTAGGATTTATAATCGTTCCTGTATTGTCAACATATTTGTAGGGAGCATTAGATCCATGCACCTCTAATATTTCGATTACACCAAAAACGCCACTTCCCGCTTTAGAATCTATATAAAATTCATTACCAATTGGAATGCCGCTCTGCGTGAGTTTGTATCTCCCTGGTCGAACTTTTCCTCGTAAGTCAAATTGTATATCTCCAGCCAAGAAAGTAGTACCTGAATCAAATACCACATTAGAGGAATCATAAACGTCTTCAATCTTTACTTGGTTGTAGGAAGAGGGAATATTCTTAATAAACAATTCGGGCAAAGCTTCTAACCTTTCTGCGCCATCTACATAGTCGGTAGTATGTGCGGCAGATAAAAGGATCAGATTGCCAGTTAAGTCACCTGAGCCAGGTATATGGCTTTCCGCATTATTGAAATAATATATTTTTCCATCGTTTCCTGTCAATGGAATGTCGGTAAAGTTGTGAAACGTTTTGGTTTTTAGTTTAAGGTAAAAACGAAATTTAGTAGTAGCACCTACAGCACGGAGCAATTGTGTTCCGCCACTTATAGTTTCTCCTAACACTACCAAACTGTCTGAAGTTTGTTTCATCACCATCCCATAATTTTTAAGGATTACTTCCGTATCCAGAGAGGGAATGATATCAAAATCATTTATAAAATCATTTTGATTGGTACCGTAATACAAATGTTTAAACTGAATACTATATATTTTTTTAAATTGGCTCATTCTTCAAGTTGTTATAGCTGTTGAACATCTACATTAACAGATTCAACGTCTACCCTATTCTCTAAAGCAAAATTTGCCTGAATGGTTAGCATTCTCACTTTGTAAATTACAGAGGGTTGATATTTTGCTCCTATTTTTGTCCAAACATCGTATTGCTCGCTTTCGCTTTGATTTACAAAATCCAAATACACTGCTTCCACAGCATCCGTCAATTCAGGTGTATTCTGATGGTTGAAAACATTTTTACCTTGAAAAAAGGTTATTGCCTGAGATAATGCTCCCAATCCCATTTCATAGTTTGTAAAATTAGCCGAAACCAAAATATTAAGATTCAGTCTTATTTCTGGATTAACAATAGTAGTGACACCGTTTACTTGTTTAGTATAGGTTTGAGACTTCATTGCCTTTTCTTCATCAACAGCAAACAACGTAATTACGATTTTATCGGTAAATGGAACTGCCGATCCAGAAGAAGTAACCAAATTTGAAACTTCAACATACGATACATGAGGAGTCAATACCGACTTTAAATAATTATCCAACTGACCTTTTAATGTGTCCAGAACTTTTTTTATCATAATTGAAAAATCAATGAAAGAGCTAATATTCTATTTGTTTAGAAAATAATTCTCTTGTTAATCCACATGTACGAAATCTTATAATATCAAACTTTTTAAGGTATAAATTGAGCTTTAAATCCGTTTAAAAGTTTATTCTTCTTTATTTAATCAAGCATAAAAACAAGTTTACTTACAAATTTAAACTTATTGTTATTTATGCAAAAGAAGGTCACTTTGGCTTAAAACTTAGTAAATATATATATTATTTTAATCTAGTCAACAATTTTGATAATTATTTTATCGAAAAGTATTATTAAATACAAGTTAACTTATACATAAATGAATAAAAATTAATAGCAAGTGGTTTTTTAGCAATTAAAGATATATTTTTACGAAACATATGTTTTACTATATATGTCGATTAAGAATAAGAATTACACCATGGAATCTAAATCTATCAAACAAAAAATCTCCTTCTGTACTGTTTGCATGAACAGATTAGATCATCTGAAGCAAACCCTACCAAAAAACATAAAGGATAATATCGGCTATGGAAATGTTGAATTTCTAGTACTGGATTACAACTCCAGTGATGGGCTGGAGGAATGGGTAGAAACAGAAATGAAAGAATACATTAATAATGGAATATTGTCTTATTACAAGACTACTCAGCCTACATTCTTTCATAGAAGCCATTCCAGAAATATGCTATTGAAACATGCTACTGGCGATATCCTTTGCAATGTAGATGCCGATAATTTTATTGGTAGCTTTTTTGCATCTTATGTAAACAAGCAGTTTACTCAAGACCCTTCTATATTATTGGCAATCGACGTCATCAAACAGGCTAAACACGCTCAAGCACATGGTAAATTCTGCGCATGGAAAGAGGATTTCCTCAGCGTTACGGGATACGATGAATCCATGGATTCTTATGGATACGAAGATATCGACCTTTACAACAGAATTGAATTGCTGGGTAGAAAAAGGGTAGCTATAGACGACCTCTTCTTAACCTATATTTCTCATGGAAATGAACAGAGAGGACAAAATGAAGCATTGTTAGGAATGCTGGACAAATTTCTAATTCGATATGTAAACGAATCAAAAACGGAAATCATTCTTCTTTCCAAAAACAATCGGTTCGAAAAAATGATATTGAACCAGCCAAAAGAACCTTCCCTCTTTCAGGTCATGGCCTCAATAGAACACAATTCCTATAAACTAGGTACATGGAAACAAGCGGGCACTGACATTATACTAGAATATAGAGATGAAAAAAAAGAAACCATGCTCTATACGGATGATTCCGATTCTATACGGTATCTAGTGGAATTGCCAGCAGCCAATGCGAGCTTAGCCAACATGATACCCCTAGCGGTTGGACATAAAGAATTTATGCTTATTACCCATGATAAATTTATTACTAATTTTATGATTGGTTATTCCAGAATAATCAACCTTGAAAAATTAAAGAAAAACATAGAGACGAAGACACTTGCCATTAATAAAGGCGAAATTGGAAAAGGGACTCTCTATAAAAATTTTGGATACGAACTTTTACAACACGCCTAATTATGAAATTGTCACTTATTGTCGCTTATAGAAAAAGACCTCAGCATCTTGCCGTAACACTTACGTGGTTTAAAAAAACAGTTGAACTTAACCATCAAATAGAATTAATCTTGGTAGAATCGGATGAAAATCCTGAAATAGACCCATTAATACTCAAACATCCTTCTATAAAATATCACTTTGAAAAATCCGAGGATGTATTTAATAAATCCAAACTTCTGAACATTGGATTGAAAATGTCGGAGGGTGAATTTGTGATACCCTATGATATAGATAATGTACCTTGCGATATTTCTTTTTCTACCTATTTCAAGTTAATGAACTACAATGAATCCTTTTTGTTTGGTGGATACCGAATCATGTCAAAAAAAAGATTCGTAGAGTATACTGAGGTGAATAATGAAATACCTCTATGCGAACTATCCCCAGAAGACAGTGCTGAGAAATTTCTTAAACTACAATTAACCTCCAACGAACGTTTTGGTATACATCCGTTGTTTTCCAAAAAAATTATTAATGAAATTAATGGCTGGGACGAGAAATACGAAGGCTGGGGAGCGGAGGACAACGATATCATTTATCGTTACCTAGAACACTCTGGAACATTGTTTATGAAAAGTCAAGACCTTATTTTTCTACATCAATATCATGATAAAACACCTGGGTGGAATGAAATCTTTTACACACAAAATAATTTGAAATACTATTATTCTAAAAAAGGAATAGAACTAGACTGCTAATTACCACTCAACATGAAGTGTATGTGGCATCCATGTTAATCTAACTACGGAAATCCCCCATGGCAAGGCGCCCATTAGAACATCTACTCCTTTTCTTTCAACACGCAATTGCCATCCCGAACCTTCTTTAAAAATTAAAATCCCATCTCTTCGGATAAAGGTCTCTCTTAATCCTTCTGAAGATGTATTTCGTAGCATTTTCCAATGGTCAATTACAGCTCGGGTAAGATTTTCTGCTTCTTCTGTTTCCTCATCCGACAACACTAATTTATTGGGAGCTAGCGTTAATTCCCATCCGCATAAAATTTTAGCAAGAAACAATTGATGCTCTTCAGAAGTATTCAATCCTGAAGATAAATACGCTAATAAATACAAAGCTTTATTTCTGCTAAATTCATCTTTAAAATCATTTTTTTCCAACAATCCTAATGTCCTAAAAAAGGTAGTCAAATAAGGCCAAAATAGTACTAAACCAGCATTTTCAATATAAATTTCTTCGTCAAACTGCAGTATCTCTTCGTACCCTTCTTCTAATGTATTCTCTTCTCTTTTTTGTACAGCTTTTTCCAACACTATTTTCTTTTCTTTATTAAATAAATTACGATTCACTTTTTGACCTTGTTCGGTTTTGGCAACATCACCTTCCGAATCAGAACCAATGTGATGCTTATTTTTTTTATTTAATGATTTTTTTTGTTTTTTCTCTTCACCAGCCTGTTTCTTCTTTTGAATTTCACCATTCGTAAAATTTACCTGAAGAGAATATTCAACGATAGTTTCTTCAATTATCCTATCTAAATCTTCGTCGAGAAATTCACTAAAGTTTGTGAGTACAAAATAATCGATTACATTTCGCCAAAGAATACTATGAGCTTGCTGTTGTTTACTAAAAGGCAATTGTTTTACATGAGGTTCTATTGATTCTTCCAAAAACTTCTTAATGGCTTGATGTCGATATGGAACGCTGCTTGCCAAAAAAACAGTGATTTGAGTAGTGGTAAATTGTTTTATAAATCGTAATAAACTCCTCTCTTTTTTAAGTTCTTCTGCCATAAGCGCCACAAAAACCTTACGTTTATGCTCCAACAAGACTTCAAAAAGATTAGATATAGATTGTACTTTTTTATTCCACCATGGAAGTCTTCCTTGCCTTAAAAAATAAACAAATATTTCTAGTTCCGATTTTACTACTATTACACCCTCACTATTTTCTTGCATTTGTTCCCTAGCCCCTCCTCTTTTCGCTAATTCATCGAGTAGCTTCTCAGCTAATTTTTCTGACAATTCTCTTACCAGATTTTCTTTTTGAATAGCTCCTAAATCAATTTCTAAGGTGTCAATTTCTATCATTCCTCCTGCAGAAGAAAATTCGGAAAATACCTTGTCTACTATCCCCATAAACTCTTGCTCTGTAGCAGAAATTATAGCATCCTGCAAATATATGGCTTCTTGTTGTTTTCCAACAAGTAACTCTATGACCATTTTTTTAACTATATGCTGTTGCTCAGCCATAAATCCTTCGTTATACTTTTTTTATTAGCATTACACTTGTATTTTGTTGGATAGAGTTTTTCCTCACTACATAGCACAAAATTCATGATTACTATTTTTGAATTCTAATTCTATTTTTGATACAACCAACTTTTATTTCCTTCTCCCCATACGGTAACTTTCCTATTTTCCAACATCTCTTCCACTGCTCTTATTACTCCGGGAGATTCGTATACATTATAGTCGTGGCCTCCTAAGTACCCGCCCTGTTTTATTTTAGGCAACCAAAACACAATGTCGTTCCGCACAGCTTCGTAAGTATGATCAGCATCCAAGAAAACAAAATCAAGCGAAGCGTCTTCATACCAACCTGCTGCCATTGAAGAATAACCTCTTACTTTATTTATTAAAGAACCAAGCCCAAATCGTTCCATATTCCTGTCAAATATATCTCCTACAAGAAACAAGTCTTCGTAAGGAGACTTGATTTCCGATCTATTTATATTCCAATCATACACATCTACCGCATCGAAGCGTATCTTCTTGCGAGAGTTGTGAATCTCAATAGCCATATAAGCCGCTGACTTACCAATAAAGGTACCTACTTCAACAAAATGTGAATTGACCAGTGCCGATTCTACCATATGCGAATACAAGCCTTCGTAATCAAACCAACCCTCTATCTGTGTGTAAACATGAGACCGATGTTGTGCACTTATCAATCCACTCATTTGCTTATTTTTAATTTCCAAACGTATCATTTCATTTTTCAACTCTATACTTACGCTCTCACTCTTTGTGTTTTTATAAGTCATTTACAAATGCGTAATGGCATTTTTATGCTCTTATTGCTATCATTTGCCTTTATAGTTTTTGGATAGTGAAAATAAATTTATAATTATAGGAATAAGCGAAGAGGTTGCCGTAAGAATACCCAACATACGATTCATAAAACCCTGCTGCGTATAAAACAGAAATATACCAAAGGCAATAAAAAACAAAGTCAATATTAATTTTATTACGCTCCAAGTTCCTATTGTGTTAATTTCTTTTTCCAATACACTTGCCTCAGAAGGATCTACCACGGACAATATAAATTCCATAAAACTTTTATTGAAAATTTTTAATGTATTATCTCTTTTGTCAAAATACAATACTCCCTTATCCTTCAATTCCATTAGAATCGTGAAGTTCTTACAATTCGTTAATCCATCCATAGCCAAATCATATAGTATATATTTTTCTTTATTGCTTAGACAAGACCAAACAGAATAATAATAATTTTTGCAAATATCCTGAATTCGTAAAATTAACAATTCCTTGTCTATCGACTCTGTTCTTTGAGCATCTATTAGCATGTCATTGTATTGTCCTCCTAAAACATTCAAGTAATGACCATACATAAACTCTTTTTTTATAAAAGCTACGTACCTTTTACCTATTTTAGACACATCTAACTTTATTTTACTAATAGTATTCTTCTCCAACCTATACTTTACCAAATAAAAATCATCCAAAATGCGCAAGATTTTTTCATAATCATGATCCAGCTTCAACGCATCATGGTTTAACTCGTTATTTTTCAAACGTTGCGTATACGCATTAACAGAAACCTTTTTTAGAACTTCAATTTGTTCAAATGGATCTATAGAAGTTACCCATATTAATTTAATATCTGAACGAATAAATAAGCTTTCCAGTGCTTTAATTTTATCAATGTAATTTTTAGGATCTTCTCCTTTCAAATCAAAAAAGGGTAGCAATACAATTTTTTTATCCGTCGTTTTACCTCCTATTTTTGCGTAGAACAAAAATTTAATTCCAACTTCACCTAACCCTTTTAAATAGTGGTAATCTGTTTGATGATATCCTGCAACATTGAGGCTAGTATCAATTTTTTTCAGAACCAATGTACCCGGCAATGAAAGAATTAATAAGTTAGTATGGCCTTCTTCTATATTTTCTATAAAATAATTCTCATTCACAGGCTCACCTTTTAAATCATTAAAATGATCAAACAATGTAATTTGCTTGTACATAAAAGAAAATAAGAAATAAAAAACCAGCACAATAAGTATGGCAATAACAATAAAGAAAAAATATTGGCCTACATTTAAATCTGAGAGTAAAGAGGCGTGAACTGAGGCAAAACTAATTACTATGCTATTCACCCCATGTGTTGTATTACCAAGAAATGTATTAATAAATTTGCAATTCAAAACCTCTTTCTCTTTCATCCAAATCCAACTATCATTATTGGCATCATTATCCTTCCAAAGGAGCTTCTTGCGTATCTCATATTCATCTATATCCATCTTTGACAAATACACTACATTTACAAAAAAATCAGAAATATAATTCTCCGTCACTTCTCCCACAAACTCACCTTTATTTAACTGAATCGAATTATCGTATATACCTTTTTTAAAGGTAGTAAAATTGGGACTATCTACTTCTAATAATTTTGAAAACTTAGGACTACCATACAACCAACTGTTTCTTTTTTCTGCAGACTCAGCCAACTCTAATCCCGAACGTTTTATTGAAAGCAAATTATCTTCCTCAACTGCTATCATATAAAAATTTACCGTTGGAAAAATACTTGAATTAAACAAAAAAGCAAATACTACAAATGCCACCACAAAACCCTGGTACTTCATATAATTTTTACTCCTAAATAAAAGTGTTGTTTTTTGAACACCGAAAAAATAAATACCTGAAAATACCAACGAGATAACAATTGTACAAATCCTTTGCACTACTGTACCATAACTCAGTGTAATGACACAAGCTAATAAGAAACAAATTGAAAAAAACAGTATAAAAATACGGTGCTTTTTCAATACAAATTCCCCCACATCATATACCCTTCTTTTACTAAACAGCTTGGCTACTACAAGCAAAGACAATATTGGCAACCCTACAGATAAATATAACTGATTTAGCGAATCACATAAATACACCATACCTAACGAAAGTAAAATCCCTACACTATTAATTACTAAAAAATAATGAAGCAACTCTTTATATAAAGTATAATTCAAATGCGAAAATCGTATAAACCGTACATTTAATTGTTTGCGCAAATAGGTAGTCCTTTTTACCAAGCAGACAAAAGTAAATAGTAACGTAATCAGTATTCCAAACAATGAAATCAAAAGTACGATTGTAAACATTGCAATGTTTGCTTCTGATTCAAAATAAGTAGTTTTATCATTAAAAGTGACTACGTAAAACGGCAAATCTTTTACTGGAGCAATATATCCTAAATGTTCTTTTCCGTTGTAGGTAAATTCAAAATCACTACTAGTTCGACTATATATAGCCGACAAAATTTGAGAATTTTCACTACTCTCTTCAATTAAATTTTCTCTTAAATTTCGGTTATTGTCAGAATGAAACAATACATCTCCTTCTTTATTAATTATACAAAAGCCAACATCCTTTGATACGATTGGATTCGTAACGGAAAAAAATCTAGTTTCTAAAGCTACCAAAAAAATGGAACGGTCGATATCTTCTTCTTTTTTACTTATTACCACAGTATTAGCACCATCTTGCCAGGAATAAATAGGTTGTAAATAAAATTCTGTACTGTCAATAACAAACAATTCTTCCCTTGTTTTATTGAGAAAATGACTCACATATTTTCGTTCATTCAAGTCTATATCTGGAGAATTATCCACTCCTTTACTCCATCTGGCTTTACACTTCCCTAAAGAATCAATAAACAACATAGATTCAGTATACTGATAAAATTTTCCCGAATCATTTGTATTAAAATATTTTTGTATCAAATCAGTATCAATACAATATTCCTTACTAAGGTTATTCTTTAACCATTTTTTGTAAGGACGTGAACGTTGGTACTTATTTTTTTGAGTTGTAAGTTCTTCTAATGAATTTTTAATTTCCTGCAAAAAATTGGATTGAACCAAATTATTCATTTTACTTATTTTAAAGAGCTGCTTTTCTGACTCATTTTTTTTATGCATTGAAAAAAGAAAAAAAATAGTTGCTACCGAGGTACCCAATACCATAGCCGTCATTAAGCTATACACATCGAATCGAGTGAGCCGTTCAAATTTACTCATGAATATTATCTTGATGATGGGAAATGAAATAATAATAATAACCAACAACAGTGTAATCATCAAAATATCAGGTATGTTCAACCTGTATTTAACAGTGTTGTATTCATCGACAGGTATCAAACCACATAAGGTAAAATTAATATTTGAAGACACTTCAAAAGGATGATAGAATACATAATATTCTTTACCTGCTATAGTATCTTTTTGTATATGATCGGAAAGCAACTTTGACCTTCCACTTTTAGTGTCTAAGCTACGGTTCAATGCACTGCAATCACCTTTGTAAACCAATTGCTGCGATGAATTTTTGGTTTGATACACTATTGAGTCGTTTTGCAATATCAAGTATTCTTTAAAAAAATCATCCCTGAAAAACAAAATATCCTTTAGGAAATTTTCAACTTCGTACTCATACATAATAACGGTAGAATCCTCCTCGATAATAGAAAAATTATCTTTTGGAGTACCTTGAGATACTTTATAGTTATCTCCAAAAAAATATATTTTCCATTTATCAGTATAATCGTCGTATCGAGGATAAAATTGCGAATAATTATATGCGCTCTCCCAATAATTTGTGCGGATTAAAGTATGATATTTCAATCCATTCAAGTCATTATCTTTAAGAATATTAGAATAAATGGCATCAATCTTTTTAATTGACTCTTCCGGTAAATTTGATTTCTTATCTAGTTTGTATAAATTCGACAATTTATTATCTTTATCTTTCACTTCTATATCAATAGGAAGTTTCTTGGATATTACCTTGTCAATAATGCTTAATATGTTTTTCTTTTTTGAATAGATATTTTCTTCTACCCTACTCAAAATACGAAACCCTCGCTGGTTCAATTCGTTTTCTCTCCCCGGTGTATATACCGAAAAATAATAGACAAAAAATAACATAATAATAATTAATGCCGACATTGCTACGGCGCCTTTACGAATCAATAGATTATATTTATTCATATATTAGTTTGCTAGAATTATATTTTATTTAAAACACCCAGCCTTTGTGATGGCAATCACTACAATTATATTAAGATATCTACCTTGCGCATAGAGTGAGAATTATAATATTTATGATTTTTTAGAAATTCACACTACCACTTTTCATTCGGTATAAAAAACGATGTCCACATATTTCAGGTTAGTAACAAAACAAATATAGCAGAAGAAGACTAAAATACAAGTTTTATTATAAAAAGAACACTCTATCTTGTAGGGATTGAAGATAGTCTTTAATGAAATAAATTTAAAAAGAAAACAGTAAAAATTTGACACTAAACTGCCACCTCTTAGATTTTAACATAGAGTAAATTTATCCCTATATATTTTCAACAGTTATAAATGATTTATATAATTTTCTCTAATGATGTTACCACATACTTATCTTTTCCAAAGGCACCACCTTATCAACTTGGCTCCAATGTGTCTTTACAAAAGACAAATCTTCAAATTGATGAAATTTTGGAGGCCCGAGACAATATACAACACGGGTATTTTCAGGGAGTAAACCTCCTCTTAGTTCAAGATTTAGCATTCGCCCAAATGAAAATGGTAAAAAACCTTCACTACCTAACAAGTCTTGCCATAAATCTATAGTATAGCCTTGCTTCTCTAATGTTTCTGTGATAAACCCTTGGTCTCCCAAAGAGTCTACGTGCTCGTGACGAGACTTTGCTCCTTCGGGGTCGGCTTTAAAGGTATGAAAAATCTGATGTATGCGTTTATCTCTTCCATCCCAATACATTATGCTGGAATTTTTGACATGGTCTAAATGATCGCGCAACATCACTAAGTTTTGGCGTGGTACTACAAAATCGTCTAGAGAACTTGTAGCAAAAAGATCTAAATCTAGATAGAGCACTGGACCATGAAAACGCCCTGGCTCAAATAATTCAATCTTTGACCACCAACCTTCCCACCAAGGGTGCTTTAGCGGCACACACCTTACACCTTCTATACGTGTATTCGTAAGGCATACAAATTGATGTTTCTCAGACAAATGTAAAGCTACATTTCGTTTAAGCTTATGTACCCAAGAAGCATTGTAATATCCACCCATGGAATTGTCCGAATCAGTGGCATGAAAGACGCAAGCAACGGTAAGCATTAATTCTTTATTTTTATATCAGTTCTAAATTTGTTTGAATTAAAAGACAGAAAGCATTTCTTCTTACTATAAAATCTACTTGAATGAGCTAAATATATCATAGATGTTTGACTAGTTATTATTTACTTTTCTTTTTATACACCTACTACTTATACGAACAAAATTTACAATTAAACTTACATTTTTTTTAATGGATGCACAAGACATCAACAATCATTTTAGCCTTACTTCTCATATTTAAATCTTTAAATGGGAATAACTATTTCAAAATAAAAAGGTTATTAGCTCAACTACTCACATAAAAAACAATTTCTTTTATAATTTTTGTTCAAAAAAATTTCATACGCACATCCTTTTGTATCTAAAAAATTAAAACATATCAAGATAAAACACAAAAATACAAATCAAAAAAACTCATGATCTATCTTTTTAAGCACTTTATTTCCTGCATATTTGAAAAGAAATTAGCGGTATCCTAAAAATATATTAATTTAATTCCATTAGTGTACACTGCTAACACTGTTTTTTTCTCAAAACTCTTTCCCCTTTTAATTATTATACATCAAAACTATATTTTTTATTTCCAATAAATATAAAAATATTAGGCAACCCTTTTACTTCGAAAACTTTCTTCAAAGAGCGATATCTAATACAAACACATTCACCTGTTTTTTTGAATACTTCTAAAGTATCTCTCAATCCTTTAGCCCAAACCTAGCTTTCACTTTCTTATAGTCCTTCATATCTATATCTGCATTAGCTTTTCGTGCTCCTGGAGGAATAACCACAACTTTAAATCTTACCGTATTACCATAATAAACATTCGGATTATCCCCAGCACTAACAGTACTGTTATATATCCATTTAATCTGAACAGTGTTTACGAATGTATTAAAGGTCATGAAATAATTAGAAGAATTAGTGTATTGAGTATAAGGCAAAGCATTCCAACCATCTAATCCATTTGCACTAATGTAAACCATAACAGCAGCTGAATCTATATTCGATTCTGTTAATTGAGGTACCGTTAGGCTTGTAACATACGCTGGAGAAATATAAGTCCACACATATGCATCATAGGTAGATGAACTAATCTTCACACTCCCTGCCGGTCCTGGATCACCTTTTTTACCTTTGCATCCAACCATCATAAATACTACAAATATTAAAATAAAACTTGTTTGAAATAGTAGACTTTTTTTCATTTTTATCAGGGTTTAAATTAGTTAGCTTTATTTGCCGGAATGGATGGAACATTATCTTCTTTGATAAGAAGGTTATTTTTCTCTTCATTATTTGAATTTATATAAATAGCACTTGCAATGGAAACTAGTAGACTAATCAATCCTAATACAAGAGCCCTTACCACCCAATTGGGTTTATCTTCCTTTGCTGACTTTGGTGGATCAACATTTACATTTACATTAATATTGTTAGTATTAATATTTGAAAAAGGAAGTGGGTCATTTTTTTTCTTTGTTGCCATACTTTAGAAATTATTATTTATTGAAAATTATATAATATTACTATCCATTGCTTTACAAAATATCCTATGGCTTATCATTTTTCTTAGTAACCAAATCAACTTTATCCAACAGATTATTAAATGACTCCGTAGCCATATCAGATGAAGAATGTCCTGTAACTTCCTATTTGGGCAAAACAATTTTATTCTCTACAATTCTCAACAACTCCGGTTCTCTGGTATGAGCATACGTTTTAAAGAGAGGGTTAGAAAAGAAGACATATTTACTTTCTTCGTTTTCCCTTTCTAAAAATTGAGGCTCTCTGTGCCCTAGCAAACTTGCTATTACATTTTTGGGGTTAGGTTGCATTACTCCAGCCTTAAAACAATGTGAATAGATTTCATCGTCATGAACCTTTTTTGAAGCAGACTTTGCAAGAAATTTAAGCACATATTCCTTCAAAGGATTTTCTTTAATAATGTTTAAATAATCTTTCTCCATCTGATATTCAAACAATCCCAACCTCTTTATACCATTGATTAAATTCTGGTTATGGATCACCATAGGATTCTGTTCACCTTTCACTGAAAAATAATTATCAAGAGCTAACTGCCCGAATAGCTGCACAAAATAAGGGTAACCGTTAGACTTTTCTACTACTTCGTCAATAAATGTGCTTTCGAAACGAATTTGTCGTTTACTATTTTCTACTACAATATTAAAAAGATCTCCGACTTCCAGCGACGTCATTGGAAGGATATTGATCCTTCCATAAACCAATTGACGTTGAATGGAAACATGTCCCTTTATAAGCTGTTCATAAGACTCGGCTATTCCTGATATCAAAAATTTAACATTATTTTTTGAAAGCGTTTTTATCAAAGAGGCCATCTTAGAGCTGTCTTCAACCAGATCAAATTCATCTATTACAATCAACAAGCCTTCTCCTGGATCAAGAACATTTTTGGAAATCGATTGTATTAAATTGGTAAATATTTCGAAGATAGAATCTTCTTTGTATTCTATGGTAGTAATCTTATCCTCAGTTTCAAAACCGGAGGAAAAAACCTTGAAAAAGTCCAGCAGATACTTATCTCTTACAGTGGATTCAACCTTGTCAATCCTGGTACTCACAATACTTTTGATACCATTGGGACTCGTGATTAACCTTTGCAGTACTTTTGCTGTCGTATTTGCTTCCGCATCGCACTCCAAAGAAATAACTTTGTATTTGAATTTTTCAGGAGGAAACATTTCCTGAAATTTGAATTTAAAAAGCAAATGAGAATTACCAGTAGCTATAAGCTTGATCATTTCCACAAAAGAGGATTTCCCAACTCCCCTCTCACCAAAAACTACAATGCTCGCTCCCGGACTGCATAAAGATTTTAAAGCTCTTTCGATATCAAGACGCCTTCCTGCAAACCATTTCGGATCATCAATATGTTGTCCAGGAAAAAATGTTGAGTATAAATTAAGCTTTGACATTTAATTTCGGAAAATTAATAAAGGGAATACTTTCAACTTTAATAATAGTGACACTTGCATTTTGAGCAACTCGAGGGTATTCCAAATAGCATCTAAATATTCTCCAAAGCTAAAAAACAACAAATGTGAGGTTTAAACCATAAAACAAAGTTAGTGGGAAACTAGTCTAAAAACAAGTTTTATTGCAATTATAACACTATTACTTATACCATCAATTGCCAGGACTTCAATGAAGTTTGCTCAAACGCAGTAGGTCCGCGCTTTAGCCCTTGACCAATATCATGTGAAGCGTCGCCCTGGTAAATCTGCATTATATGTTTTTTTTTTGATATTGCAAATGCACTGGTGGGAGGCCTCCTTAATATTGTCTTATTTTTTATACCTTACTGCGTAGTGATATAACATCAAAAAATAGCTACAAATTAATACAATCCTTTCGGCATTTTCCAGAAATACAAACCCAGGGTTGCTTCTAACATTGTAGTACTTTTGCTGAAACAAATAGTCTTTCTGCTTAATCTTTTCAAATGTGTTCGCACACTTAAATTCTTTCGTTCTATTCTGTTTATTTTATACTGGCTTCTTTCGTGTTGTTGTTCTGGTATCAAAATTTTATAAATATTCAATTTATCAGTATAGATCTTTTTTGCTTTTGCTAATAATAATGTATCTACTATTCTTTTTAATGTCTTTATGTTTCTTTTCCCTACTTTAAAATCTACTACTTCTCTTGTGGCTCTGTTTATGGCGTAGACAATCCAGTACATTCTTCTTTTATTTCCTATATAGGTACGCATTTCGTCTAGCTCGTATTCTTGACCCAATAGTATTATCCTTTTTTTCTTCTGACGTTCTTTGTATAATTTCTTAATTGTACTGATAACCTTCCCTTTTGATATATTCAATATTCTTGAAATACTTCTTATACCACAACTTTCATTATTCAGCACTTCTACTTTTCCTGATACTCCTTGCTCACAGCCTTTGTATAAATATAAATACTGCTGATATTTCCGACATAATGGGCAATAGTATCGTTGATTATATTTTTTCGTTAATCCTGATTTTTTACATTCATTATTACAGTATTTACATTCCATAATTTTGTCTTATTTTTTAATATAGTGCAGAGTAGTGACATAAATTGCTACCGCAATTTGAAAGCTATAATAAGCTGTCCTTTATTTAGTTTGCAGCTACAAGCTTAGAACAGCTTATTACCACCTGCATTTGTGAACCACTTTAGTAGCTCTATTCGTTTTTAAGCTTATATACTTCTATAAAAATAAAGCAGACGATACTCAGAACCTCCAACTTTGTGATTTTTTTACAATTATTTAATCTAATAGATACTAATTTTCAATACATTAAAAATAAAACTGCATTTGTGACCCATTACCCATTATCAAATAGTTATTTTCAAAACTGCATTTGTGACCCATGACCAAGAAATTGTGAGAAGTTGCTGACCTGTTATAAACAGGCTTAGTATTTTTAAGTTTAATATTTCTTATTTCTCTTTTTTATAATCTTCCATTGAATATTCATCATCAATTGGTTCAAGATAACGTTCTATTACAACAAGTTCACCAACTGTTTCAAAGCTAATATCTTCGTCTCCATGTCCCTCCTTCCAAATTTTTTCTATTCCATCCTCTTCTGAAAACCAAAATCTTCTTACAATTTTATATTCATTATTTATTCTAGCTATAAATAAACAATCAAATATTATATTACTTTGATATATTGAGCTAAAACCAGAAACATAAACCAGATAAAGTTCACCGTATTTATTGTTACTATATTGGCTTATTTTAAATAATAATCTTTTATTAGAATAAGAAAATTTTTTATTTGACTCATAAAACACAGCAGTCTCGGGTTCATCTAATTTTACCATTCCAAAAGCATCATATAATTCCTCTATACAAAAGGAATTCATAATATCTAATTGCCTATTAAAAAAATCTATATCTGGTCTTAAACTAGCATTTCTTGCATCCAGTTCAACATTTGAAAAATTTTCCACAAACAATTTCACATCAGAAATCATAGAATTATTTATTTTTATTGATTAGTTTATTTTTCAAAGTTACATCTGCGCCAATTTTATCCTTTATAACTGGTGTAATAGTCCCCTTTTCTGTTCCATGTAAAGTTATAAAATCTACATTATAAATCGCACCTTCTACCAACTTTGGCTCAACACTTCCTAACAATAATTCATAAACACCTTGTTTAGCTTTATCATCCATTCCAGGATTTACTGTTTTAAGAGCATCTACTATTTCATTACTAGTCAACTGATTAAAATTGGCAGTAACAGTTATACTAAACGATATATAATTATCAGAGTTATTCTGTTTTGTTTTATTTTCAACTACTTTAAGTTGTCTCTTTAAGTTATCCTCAGCACCTTTCATAGTAACTCTATTATAAGTGGCAGAGGTTGTTATTAAGTTTAGTGTTTCCTTATAGCCAGATCCTAAGAAGGTATCTGCTAAAACGTGTGATGCATCAAATGCTAAATTTTCTTTTGTAATATCTTCCTTCTGAAGTGCCTCATTAGCTCCTACTTGGTCAACCGAATTGGTATAACCTCTTGTATTTGGCATCTTAAGTACCAATTTAGAACCTGTTGTACTTTGGTTAATTGATCCTTTTTGTTTACTATTTGCATCCGCTAAAGATACACTCGATATAAATTCTCTTATTTCCTTCTTTCCATCTATTTCAACCTCGTATTTATATACTGTAACTAATTTTTGTTCCTCGGCTATCACATCGATTTTTAAAGGTTTGTGATTATCGTGCATCTCAGGGGAAGTATTATTCATCGACTCCTTATAATACTCTATTAATTTCTGAGTTGTTGCTGGAGCAAGATTCTTGTTGGTAATCTGCAATTCCATTGCTTCTCTTGCCAACTTAGATTTGGCTGTCTTCTCATTATGAATAATTGGAACCCTAAAATGAATCCAGTCTTTCTTATCTTTTTTCAGCTTTTCCTTATTCTCATCTTTACCTCCTACTTGTTCTAAAGCTGCATTAAACGCTTCATCGGCCTGTCTATACTTTATTTTTCTTCCATAATCATGATCTTCTGACATTGGATGCAGATAAAGTTTATTAGCCATTACTTTTAATTCCTCAACCAGCTGCGGCCAAGTAACATCTTTTAGTTTTTTACTATTCTTTTCAATGATTCCATATATCTGGAGCTTGGCATCCGGATCAAGATTTTGTAATTCTTTATCCAAACGTTGAATTACTCCATGTGAATCACCAAAAATCTCGAACAACTGAACCAAAGTCCCCTTCAAAATACTTTCGCCCGCTTCTGTTTTCTCATCATATAGTGAAGGTTTTGCACCATCGTCCTTTTTACTGTTTTTTAATTCCTGTTCGGCCAGCTTAGCGTTTGTAAGAGTAGTATTGTGCTGATTCCATGCATAACCAAGAAGTGTGGTGGCTTTCGCTTTCTTCTCTCCCTGCAATTTATCTTTTGAGATATCTCCCCATTTCTTAAGAAGCGTAGGTACATCAACCGGAATACTGGCAACCATAACCCTGGCACCGCTTCCTGCTGTATCAATCCAAAGATGATGTCTTTCTCCTCCTGCTGTGAATGGAATATCTCTTCCTACTTCTGTATCATTTGGACCTCTCTGTCCATGAGGGTTATTAGCAGCAGGATCTCCCGGATCAGCAGGCTTATCCTTCCAAAACATCCCCTTAATTTTCTTGATCAAACGTTTCGCTTTATCCGCTATCCACGCTACAATCTTATCAACTATCTTATCAACGGGTTTGCGTATCTTCGCCAAGGCATCCTGTATCCCTTTGGAGACGCTCCCTAACCCCAACTGCTCGGCTAGAAAACCTAAAATAATAGGTATCGCCTGTGCCATCGATTGCTCTACTTTCGTGGCCGCTGCTCCTACTGCACCTCCTGCGATGTCTACCACAGAGTCAAATACAGTGTTTGCCCATTTTACTATT
>JANOTP010000194.1:0-8774 GCA_031416415.1 Cytophagales bacterium
TGTGGAAATGGTTTCATTTATACTGGCAAGCCCAATGGTGAATGGATTTCCATTTTTTGAATAGTAAAATGTAAAAGGAGCTGTACCGTTTAAACTAATTGATAAATTAGCAGAGCCACCGTTACATACTGAACTTCGATCCGATAAAAAGCTGAGCACCGAAGGTTGAGCGCCAATTGTTATAGTTGCAGTAGCAGGAACTGTTGTGGCAGGACAACCAAGATTCTCGGGTGTTACTGATAAAGTAGACGTGGAAACTCCTGTGAATTTAATATATACTTCTTGTACCGAAAAATCTGATCCTACAATTGTTCCTCCAGATCCAGTCGCCCATGCTAAATTTGAAACGGGGCCCGATAAACCTGTCAATTTAAATGTGTCAATTATGTTTTCGCACATAGAAGGTGGAGAAATAATAGTTCCACCTGATGGAATAGCAGTAACAGTAATTGCTAATACATCGGAAGTGTCTTTACATCCAAATGAATTTGTTAGTATTCTTTTTATCCAAGTGTCTTGAGTAAAAACGGATGGGTTGTAATTTTGAAATCCTCCTCCTGTACCTGAGTGAACAGAACTATATCCTACCGTACTGCCTGTAGTGCTTGCTTGCCAGTTGAAGAAGTCTCCACCGCCAAAGGAACCACTTGTTATAACACCAAGATTACCTCCCTCGCATACCGTAGTGCCTGAGCTATTAATGGTATTATCAACAATGTGACTTGGAGTAGGATTTACAGTAAGTAAAAGGGAGTCTTTTTCAAGGCATCCTTCATAGGCTACTTCCACATAAAATTTAAAGGTTTTATTCCCATCACTAGTATTGGAAAGATAGGAAGCATTTTGAGTTGAAAAATTGGCAATAGGTCCCGAGATTGCTGGTGCAGGAGCGGCCGACCATACTACGGATATGCCCGACGACGGTGTTATTGTTGCGTTCAGAGGAGCGTTTTGAGAAGAACAAATTATTTGGTTAGCTCCTGCATCGATCGTTAGAGCCGTTGACATAAAGGAATAATTAACTGGAGTAGAAGAAACAGAATTGCCAAACCACCAAGTATTGATTGTTTGAGTATTTGCAGCGGTCCATTTATGGCAGCCACTAGAAACACATCCTGTAAAATTAATTATACCATCACCCGACACAATGAATCCGGCAAGTGGTGTATCGTCCCAATAAATTTTTGGTGTAGGTCCAGATGGACGAATTAACGTAACTATGAATCCATTACTATTATTTTCCACATCAAATAAAGGAAGATGTGTTAATCCATTAGAATAAGTAGCAGTAAGGTCTATTGAGGTAGCAATAGTAACAGGATTTCCAAGACCATCCAAATTATTCCATGGGATGTAATTTGTTCCTGAAATTACACTTATCGTTTGAATAATATCTGAAGTTCCTGCGTCAAACCCTGGAATACCATTCATGTCTAATAATAGATCCACCATCCCTGGAGCAGTAACTGTAATTCGTATTGTTGATTTAGTAGGGGAGCAGTGTACCAGAGCGGGTAATCCTATCATATTGCCAAGTATACCGGTAGGAAATGCTGCAATATCCGGATCATTTAAGAAAATTTTATGTTCAGGGTAATTAAAATTGCCATTTTTTGACTGTCTATCATTCACTGGATTACCGGTATTAGCAGTTCCTGTTCCATTACACATTATAGTAAAACTAAAAGGTTGAACACCGTTAAAATTGATCTTTGTTACAATGTTTTCATTCGAGTAAGTATACATACTTCCTCTAAATGGATTAGTCGTGGAATTAGTGGATACATCCCATTTTTTTGACCATACCCGTCCAGGATAAATGAGTGTTGATGCTGGATTAGAAACAGAGATATCGAAATAGAGAAATACTCTTTTAACTGCAGATGTAACGGTAGCGCTAGTTGGATTAAATTCAATAAAATAATCACCGGCCATCGTTGTTGTGTGCGATAAAGCATTATAACCAGCCCCGCCTACCACAGCAGAAGGTCCATTAACCGCCTGAGCATAAGTTGTGATCCTACCTGCACCTGTAGGGGGTAATAAGGTAGGTCCAAAAACAACTACTCCATCTGGACGTTTTATTCGTACATATACATCATTATCCGTTTGATTGAATCCCATATATATAATTTCGCCGGGAGTAGCAATATGAATGTTCAATCTTGCGTCTGTTTGTGCAGAAGATAAATAGGTTGCAGAGTTTCTAGTAATATCATTATTATCAAAAATTACTATATACCCAAAATCGGACACTAAGGGCATTAGCTGCTTTGTTCCCTCCGCAAAGATAAATGTTACTAGAAAGTGATTAAGTAGAGAAAGCAGAAGTATTCTTTTAATCATGGGTAAGTGGGGTTTTCAATAGAGTACATACGTACTTAAGGCTTTAAGGTTTCATTATAAAATAATGACTTTTTAGTCTTAAGTTATTTATAATGAAAGCCTTATTTTTTAATAAGATCCCAATAAGGGTAAAAAAATAGCGCCTAAAATATGGCTACTTTCTTCTGTAGCCTGTCCAGAAATAAAGTATCAGTATAATATCTGTAGCTAAAAGCTATATATGTTATACTGTAAGGCTGATAGCCGTTTAGATAAGGGATGAAGTCTATAAAGATTTTTTTATAAGTTATGGAGAAAAGGAACCCTTGCTAAAAAAGAAGCAGAAGACGAGTTTGATGTTTTTGTCAGAGCCTTTAAACCCTGTGTGATGAAGTTATCCGTTATAAGACAACACAGTAATTATGGTGCAATTACTCAGTTTAATCTTTTAGCAAAATCATCGAATCCCAACCATTTAAATCTGTCCATTTGTGGTTTTTCATTTTGTCTTTTATTTTCTTGCTAAAAGCCCAGCAGGTTTTTAGGCGCATGGAAAGTATTTCGGATAAATGACTGTAAGGAATTTTTCCATCAGAATTGTAAATAAGAAACAACATGTAAAATTGTTTTGACAATTCAATTTTGCTTCCTTGAAAGAGGGTGTTGTATATAATGGATTCCTCATAGCCACACTTAGTACATCGTTTAGAAAAAATAATTTTCCCCTCACTGTATTTTTCATTTTTACATTCAATACAAGTAAAGCCATTCCCCCATTTCAGTTCTTCCAAAAATCGGTAACAGCTTTGGTTGTCTGGAAATATTCGATTAAAATCTTCAAAGGCTACATTTTTATCTAATACTCTAGAGATGTTTACTTCTTTTATATCATGAGAAAGCTTCTGATTGTCTAGGTCTAGTCGTACATTCCATTTGCTGAGCTCCTCCGCTTGAAGTTTAATTTTGTCATAAAGAGCGCTCATCTCTTTATTTTTTTCGTTCAAAGCGATAGTTCGTTGACTGACTTTTTCTTCCAGCTCTTTGTTTACGGTGTCTTTCAGAATTTCATTTTGCTTATACTGTTCGATAAGGTTGACTTGCATGCTGCTTTTTTCATATAAGGCATGTTCCTTTTCTTCTTTAATGATCCTTAGACGCTCGGATAAAGCATAGGAAAAAACAATCATTTCAATAACAAAGGCGATATGAAGTCCATAAACGGTGAATGCATTAGGCCAGAAAAGGTCCATACGCTCTAGGGTGGTAAAAACCATACTAATAATAATGAAAGATAATCCAATAAGAAAATAGAGGGCAGGTTTATATCCTTTTTTTGCTACCATAAAGGCGATGACATAAGTCACTATAAAAGGAAAATAGAAGGACAAATAATGGGCGAAATGCTCTTCTATTAAAATATAATCGACAATGCCGTTATAAAGAATAATAAAAAGAGTGAGATAGAAAACTACAGGAATAAGTTTAGGGTAATATTTTTTTAGATTAATAATATTGATCGTGTACAAGCTAAATGCACTAAGCAGCATCGAAGCAATGACATAGGAGCCATGTGTGTTAAATAGCGCTTCAGTGGGCCAAAGATATTCAAAGCCAATACGGGTAGCGTTTAGCGTGAACAAGGCGCAACACAATACATAAAAACAAAAATAAATATATACATTTTCTCTTACTGCAAAATACGTCATTAAATTATATAGAATCATAAGCAGGATAATGCCAAGGTATATTCCTTGCATATAATATTCTGCTTTTGTAGTAGCGTAAAAACTTTTTAGACTATATAGAGAAAGAGAAAATCCAGAATGGGAAATACATTTTATTTTAAAGTATACAATCGTAGTGTCGTTATTAAGGGGAACCTCAAACGTAATTCTAGGATGTTTGTATTCTCTCACATTAAAAGGTAGTAAATCGCCTGCTTTGTTAGTCCTGAAATTTCCAGAAACATCTTTGTAAAACACTTCTACAAAGGAAAGTGTTGGATTGTTAAATTGAGCAATGCAGGAGCTAATTGGCATAGAAGAATTTTTTATTTTAATTCGCAACCAATAAGACGAATTTAGATTTTCATTGATGACGTAAGGATATATTTTTTTATTTGTCTGGAACTGCTTTGCAAAGGCGGGGGAACTTATTTGAGTAATAGTGAACTGACTTAAAGGGTCTTCAAGTATGTCGACATAAGAACCTAGTATTAACTTCTCGTCCTCGTCTTGCATTTGTATAATATCCGAACCGATAGTTGCTGTCAGTGAAATAAGCAATAAAAGTAAAGCAACACTACATTTTTTATAGAGAAGGAACATGCTCAGTTTTTCGGTTATAGGTAAATTAGTATAGTAGATATCGGCTTTTCAAAAAACAAGCCAAATAAAATTCTCTTTATATTCTGTAAATATTGTTTGAGTAGTCGTCAAAAAGTTAAACCGTCTTTTTGTACTAAACTCATAAAGCGTATAATTACTACGGTGTATTAATAGTAGTGATTATAGTTCTGTAATTTTATTGGTTTATCAATTTAAGATAGTTTACGTTTTTTTTAACAACATGTTTTAGTAATGAGTTTATTGCGCCCAGAATTTATTTATTTTTAGTGTAATCAATTGTAATACAAATCATAGGAAGGTAATTTTCGTTGTCCATCTCTGTCCTCTGCCACTGCTTTTTTCAAGGTTTGTTCGCTCTGAAATTCCGTTTTGGCATATAGTTGGCATACCTAGTTTTAAATTAATTATTATAACTATGAAGAAAATCTTATTACTAATTTTTGTGACAATGCTTATGTCACACTTATCTATGTCCCAACAAAAGTTGTGGACTGTGTTATCTAATGGTGGAGCAAATAATCCAAGTGGAACAAGCACTAATGGAATCCTTATTGTGTTCGATCCGGTTACGAATGTTTGGACGAACAAACACAGTTTTATTTTATCTGAGGGAACACAACCTACAGGTTCTCCTCTTATTGCTTCTGATGGAAATTTGTATGGTACTTGTAATGACAGAGGTGCAAATGGATTTGGTACGTTATGGAAATTTGATATTGTGAACAACTCATTTTCAGTAGTGCATCATTTTACGACTACAACAGGTCGATATCCTCATGGTAATTTAATGCAAGCTGCCAATGGGAAAATATATGGTGTAACCGAACAAAATGGTGTTAATAACAGAGGAACGTTATTTGAATTGAATAGTGCAACAGGAGTAGTGACGAAACTCTATGATTTTACTGTTGCTAACGGATATCAAGCATTTGCTAAACTTATAGAAGTAACTCCAGGTAAGTTATTAGGTGTTACACTTAATGGTGGAGCAAATTCTAATGGCGTAATTTTTGAATTCGATTATACCTCGACTACCTATACGAAAAAAATTGATTTGAGTGCTAGCACCACTGGTTCGATTCCTTGGGGAGAAATGATTAAAGCGCCCAATGGAAAATTTTATGGTATGACAAGTGTTGGAGGAGCAAATAGTGTTGGTGTAATTTATGAATATGATTATGCTTCAAATCTTCTTACACTAAAACAAAGTTTTTCTGCTGCCTCAGGAAGTAATCCTAAAGGAGCTTTAGTAGTGGCGGAAGATGGTATGATGTATGCCATGACTGAACTTAATGGTACAAATAATATGGGGACATTGTTTCAATATGATTACGTCAACAATATACTAACTAAGAAAGTTGATTTTTCAGGGGCGGCCAATGGAGCAAATCCTAATGCTAATTTGGTTGAAAATAATGGTAAACTTTATGGTATGACTATTCGAGGTGGAGCAGGCGGTGGAGGCGGTGTTATATTTGAATATGACTATGCTAGTTCAACGTTTACAAAAAAACAAGATTTCGGTAATGTCTCTTATGGGTATTTTGATTCTGGGTTTCCATTTATGTCAAGTTTTGCAGTTCAAAATTGTCCAGCAGTGACTATTAGCTCACAGCCATCAAATGCTACAGTATGTACAAGTGGAAGTACTAGTTTTTCGGTAGTAGCTTCTGGTACTTCTCTAAGTTATCAATGGCAAGTTAAAGTTGGTGGCGGAGGTTATACTTCTTTAGCTAATACTACTACCTATTCTGGAGTTACTTCTAGTTCATTAGCTGTAAATGCTACAGCTGCTTTGAATGGATATCTCTATCGTTGTGTAATTACATCAAGCACATGTTCACAATATTCTAGAAGCGCACTGCTTACCGTGAATGCAAACCCTTCGGTCGTGCCTTCTGTTGTCATTGCTGTAACGTCTGGTAATACTACAATGTGCGCAGGGAGTTCAATTAGTGTTACAGCCACTCCTACAAATGGAGGAACTACTCCTGCTTATCAATGGAAAGTTGATGGTACGAATGTTGGAACAAATACTGCAACCTACACCAGTACTTCTTTACAGGATGGGAATGTACTTACTTGTGTGATGACAACAAATGCGACCTGTGCTAGTTCGTCAACGGCTACTTCGTCAGGAATAACAATGGATGTAACTCCAGTTGTCACTCCTTCGATTGTTATTAATGTTACTTCTGGAAGTAGTACAATGTGTTCGGGAAGCACTATTGTTTTTACGGCTACTCCTACTAATGGAGGTGCTACACCTGTTTACCAATGGAAGGTAAATGGAAACAATGTTGGAACAAATTCTACTTCGTATACTACTTCAATGCTTAATAATTCTGATGTAGTAACGTGTGTATTGACTTCTACTATTACCTGTGTAACTTCTACTACAGCTGTCTCCTCAGGAATTACAGTAAATGTAAGTGCGCCAGTTACTCCTTCTGTAGCAATAACTATCACATCGGGAAGTGGCACAACGTGTGCAGGAGCTCCCGTTACATTTACCGCTACACCAACTAATGGTGGTTCTAGTCCAGTTTATCAGTGGAAACTAAACGGAAATAATGTCGGATCAAATAGTGCTACCTATAGCAATAGTAATTTAATTGATTTAGATGTAGTAGTGTGTGAATTGACCTCGAATGCCAGTTGTGTTACTTCTTCTGTGGGGACTTCTTCGACAATAACGATGAGTGTAACCGCTAATAGTACTCCTTCTGTTTCTATAGCAGTTACCTTTGGTAGTTCTACAATGTGTGCAGGGAATAGTATAACCTTTAAGGCTAGCCCTGTAAATGGTGGTTCTACTCCTGTTTATCAATGGAAAGTTAATGGTGTAACAGTGGGAACAAATAGTGATGTTTTTACAAGTTCTTCTTTGTCAAATAGCGCATCTGTGACTTGTAATTTGATGTCTAGTCTTACGTGTGTTACTGCATCAACGGTTGCTTCTAATGCAATCATAATGAATGTAACGGCAAATAGCACTCCTTCTATATCAATAGCGGTTACCTCAGGAAGCAATACAACCTGTTCGGGTAGTTCGGTTACCTTTACTGCTAATTCGACTAACGCAGGAAGCGCACCTATTTATAAATGGAAAGTGAATGGAACAACTGTTGGGACAAATAGCACTACTTATACAAGCACTAGTTTAGCAAATGGAGAAGTAGTGACTTGTGAACTTACTTCCAATGCTACTTGTATAACACAGTCTACTGTATTATCCTCAGGTATCACGATGGCGGTTACCACTTCGATTACAGCAAATGCTTTAGTCAACAATCTAACATCCGTTTCGCTTTGTGAAAATGGAACGCTCAATTTTGTAGCCAATACTATTAGTGGAGCATCTTATGCATGGTCGGGGCCAAATGGATATAGTTCCACTATTCAGAATCCAACAGTCTCGGCTATTAGCACGATGGATGCGGGTACTTATACGCTTACAATTACAGATGGACCTTGTTCAGCACAATCATCGGTAACAGTTTCTGTAAATGCTAATCCTTCTGCTCCTTTGATTACGCCTGATTTAATCGCAATGACTCTTAGTTCTAACAATCCAACTGGCAATCAATGGTACCTAGATAATGTTCTTTTAGTAGGAGAAACGAATCAGGTGTTGGCTATTAATGCCAGTGGATCGTATACTGTTGTTTATTCAGACGGAACATGTAGTGCAGAATCATTACCTTATGTCTATTCCACAACTACAAGTGTAGTAAAAGAGAAAACCGTTGGGAAAATAATAGTATACCCTAATCCTTCAAATGGGTTGGTGGTTGTATCATTAGTAGATAAAAAATCTTCAATGATTAAAGTAAGCGATATCTATGGAGTGACAGTGTACCAAGGTAAGGTAGAAAATTCTTTTTCCGAAGTAAACTTGAGCGCATTAAGTAAAGGAGTTTATTTTTTAACAACAATTGAAGGCGAAGAAATTGTAAAAATTGTAGTAGAGTAATTTTTTGCTGAGTGTTTAGGAGGGGATGTTTTTTTAATTCCCCTCCTTTTATTTTTTTTTACATCATATTAAGTGGTCCGCTCGACCTGATTTCATAATAGCCTTTTTATTTTATTCTCTTCATA
>JANOTP010000195.1:0-5334 GCA_031416415.1 Cytophagales bacterium
TTTTACTCCTGACAATAAAGGGTTGATTTCGGCAGGTTCAGATTCTTCTGTGATTTATTGGGATTTGGATTCTAAAAAACCAAACACCGTTTATAAAGGAAAGTCTAAAATTAAGCATATAGAAATAAATCCAAAAGGTAATTACATCGTGGTTGGCAATGAAAAAGGCCAAGTCGTTTTGCTTGATAGGAATAAAAATTATGCAGAGTCGGTAATAATGGATCATAAAGGGAAAATCATTCACTCAGTGGCCTTTAGTAACGATGGTAACTATGTTGTCTCTGGTGATGAAACTGGTATGATCAAAGTTTACAATCTTAATGAAAGTAAAGTAGTGGCAGTACTGGTAGACCATAAAGCTAGAATTAACGACATCGAGTTTAGCTCAGACAATAAATTAATGGCAACAGCAAGTTTTGATGGTACTGTAAGACTTTGGGATTTTAATAACCTAAATGAAGAGCCATTGATTTTCCGTGATCATGACATGTGGGTATGGTCTGTTGGTTTTAGCCATGACGGTAATAAGCTTTTTGCAGGTTGTGTAGATAATCTAATAAGAGTTTGGCCTACCAGTATGGATTTTATGTCCGATCAAATCTGTGGCAAAATCCAACGTAATATGACAGGTAAGGAATGGTACAGATATGTAGCAAGTGATATCCCTTATGAGTTAACATGTCCTACCCTGCCAAGCAGTGAGGCGATAAAAGAAGATTTATACTAAACGAATTATTATTCAGAATGGGAGAAACTAAATTCTTCTGTTCTGAATAAAATAACCCTTACCTAAAAAATAAAAATAGCGCAGTGAAAAACTTTCTTTTATCCGTATTATTTATTTTTATAATAAGTGTCGGAAATACTATTAATGCAGAGACAATGAGTCTAAGTGATTCAGTTACCTGTACCCAGCGACTGAATAAAGCTCAAAAAGTTTATGATGCTGGAAAAATTACCGAAGTAGAATCTTATTTAAAAGATTGTATTAAAGACGGATTTAGTAAAGAAGAAAAGATGCAAGCATTAAGGCTTCTTATTCTTGCTTCTCTTTTTCAAGATGAGCACGATAAAGCTGAAAAAAGTCTATTGCTACTTCTCAAAGAAGATCCTGAGTATGTTTTAAATCCTGCAATTGACCCTGCCGAATTTTATGAATTGTATAATTCATATAGAACTCTACCTGTTATCAATATTGGTATTATGGGAGGTATAAACACTACTACTATTTCTGAAAAGCAATCCTATAGTGTAGGAAGCGAATTAGATAATAAACCACAATATAAGGGACGATTTGGATTTCAAGGTGGAATTGTTGCAGATATTTTATTGTATAGGAAATTCCAAATCAATACAGGGGTGTTATTTGCTGTTAAAAATTTTACTTATAAAAATACTCTCTTATACGATAACGTAAGTACTCTTTCCTCTAAAGAAAATCAAATGTGGATGGATGTTCCTTTGGCTCTTAAATACAATATAGGAAAAGGTAAGCTTAAGCTTTTTGTATTAGGAGGGGGATCATTTGGATTGTTAATGAGTGCAAATTCTAAGTTGTCTAGAGAAAATACGGGAAGTACAGTAGCTAAAGAAAGTTCAGAAAAATTCAAAAAAATAAGAACTCCCTATACTTATTCTGCTTTGTTAGGATTGGGTGTTAGGTATAAAATTGGATATGGTTATATATTTTTAGATGCTAGATATTCTATGGGGCTTAGAAACGTGGCAAATGCGAAAAATCGTTTCTATACCGAAAATGGAGATAATTTATTCTATTATGGATATGTAAGTAGTGATTTCACAGTAAACAATATTGCAATCTCTGTTGGGTACATGAAGTCCTTATACAAGCCTAAAAAAATCAGACAACTTGGAGAGTAATTAATTGAGCTCTTTGTAAAAAATACAAAAAACGTTTTTGAAAATGAACACTACACTAATTAGAATAATTACTATTTTCTTGATAACAGGGTTGCTGTTTACATTAGGTTGTAAAAAGAAAGATAAACCTGATAAAACAAAAGCATTTGTGAAATATTTCGGAGGCCTTAAAGGTCATAACGCCACTGATGTTATACAAACAGCTGATGGAGGATATATTTTAGCAGGTACTAGTATTGCAGGTTCTGATCCTGGTAATATTTTAGTGATTAAAACAGATGCTGAGGGCAATGAAATTTGGAACCAATCTATTGGAAAGGCTACTACATATGATGAGTGTGGATCCATTGCCATTATGCCCGATGGTGGTTATATTGTATTAGGAACAAGTGCAATGAAGCCAGATCGTGTTTGGGATATAAATGCATTGGAACCCACAAAAGATAGTACTGCCATGTTTGCGGCTCGCTTGACTTCTCTTGGAGCTGTTATGTGGTCTACGACTTATGCTAGTCCTAGTTTGGCCTATGTTAAAATTGGAACTTTTGGAAAGTCTGTAGTTGTGAATCCAAATAATGAATGTTTACTGGCAGGTATGTTAGATAGTTCTGGAGTATCCTCTAGTTCTCTTAATATTTATGCATTTTTAATTGATGGTAATGGCGTTTTATTGCAACGTAGTGCATCCAATACTATCCCTTATACAGGAGGTGCTGAAGGGGGGAATGATGATTTTGTTGTGGATGCGATTCGTGCATACGGCTCAGGTTTGGAACATGAATATATTATTTCTACTTCAACTACTATTTCTGGAGAAAATACTCCTAGACTTGTACCACTGAGGCTTAGCGGTAATGCTTTATTACAGAATCAAGGTGTTACAAAAACGGATTGGTTGGAGCTTACCTATAATAACGGGCAGCAAATATCCAGACTAAGTGGAGATAATTATTTATTAGTAGGCTCAAAAGGAACATCTTCATCCTCTGATATCTATACCATAAAACTTAGTAATTCTGGTGGATTGTCTAAGATTCAAAGTTTCACCTATGGTGATATTAGTTCAGGTGCAATAGATATTGGGGTTTCAGCTATTCCCACTGCAGATGGTGGTTATGTGATATTAGGTATAACCAACAGTGTAGCGTATACAAAAGATGCCGCAAAATTAAGAGATGTGCTTTTGATAAAAGTGAACAGCAGTGGTAGTGTTGAATGGGAAAAAGTATTTGGTGGAAGAGGTGATGATTTCGCTTCAAGAGTTATTCAGACGTTAGACAATGGCTATTTAATATGTGGTACAATAGCTTTCGGTGACGATGTAAGTAATTCTGGTAACTCAAATGCTATATCTCTTATTAAATTAAATGCAAACGGGGAGCTTTCAAATTTGGAATAAATTTTAGGTAGGAAAATTAATAAAAATGGCCAGCTAATAATAGCTGGCCATTTTTAGTTGTATGCCCTAGTGTGCGAGGACGAGGAATCAATCGTAATATCTGCTAGAAACTTCTCAATACTCTTGCTACACCCTTGCTGTTCTGAAGTTTATTCAAATAAGAACGGTCGCATACTTTACAGACTTTTTCGATTGATTCTATTATGGGAATAGACTGAAAGGTTGAGGGAATAGAAGTGCATAGTGAATACTAGCGTTTAATGATAGTGTCTGTAATAGAAAGAGAAAAAGAGGGTAGATCTTCTTTCTGATTTATTCCTACTGTTGTTATGCACTTTTAATAAAAGTCATAAGGGTATCGTATTTGGTTTGAATAATTATCTCCCTATGAATTCCGATAGATCTTTTATAGTCTTAGTATATTTAATTGCGATAAATAAAAAACGCCCGGTAGTACTTGACTTTCCGGGCATTTTTTTATTTAAGCTAAACCTAACTATTTTACTTTTCTAAATTTATATTACTTGGATAAAACTCTGGTAATATCTTTTTGAAGAAAGACGGAGCTATCGCAAAAAGAATAAAATAGATTAATGTAATAGGTAACATAAAGGCCATTAAAATTTTATAATGCTTTATAAGTCCGTCGTGTTTTGCTTTTATACCATCTACTAATTCATATAAAACGGGTACTAGTATAAGCGTAAGGAAAGTCGCAAAGGCTAGTCCGAATATCATTGTCCAAGCCAATGGTCCCCAGAAGGCGACACTGTCTCCACCAAAGAAAATATGCGGATTACCTTCTGAAAATAATGTTCCAAAATCGATGTTTAACCCTACCGCTAAAGGAACCAAGCCAAGTATGGTAGCAGATGCAGTAAGTAATACGGGCGTCATTCTAGTACGGCCCGCCTCAATAATAGCAGGGACAGTAGCTAAACCTGTTTCTTTTAAGTGATCCGTAAATTCTACTAAAAGAATACCATTACGAACGACTATACCTGCTAGCGCAACAATACCAATTCCTGTCATGATTATTGAAATATCCATTTTGAATATCGCGAAACCTAATAATACACCTATTATACTAAATACAATTTCAGTAAGTATAATAAATGGTTTGGAAATAGAGTTGAATTGTAATACTAAAATTCCAAAGATTAAGAAAAAGGCTACCATGCCTGCCCAACCAAGGAACGCACCCGTTTCAGCTTGTTCTTCTTGCTCTCCAGTCATTTTTAACAATACACCATCAGGAGCTTTATAATCGTTCAGTGCTTTCTGTATATCAGCTACAACCTCATTGCCATTAAAGTCACTTAGTATATTGGAATATACTGTAATCATACGTTTTTGATTTTTACGATTAATTCCTCCGTATGTATCCGAATACCTTATTTTGGCAAGAGACGAAAGTGGTACTTGGCGTAAAGCTCCACCCATATTCATATCTCTATATACGATATTCATATTCAAGATTGCTTCCACATCGTTTCGTTGATCGTATTGATAGCGCAATTGAATTGGATATTCATCGTTAGCATCTCTGAATTTAGAAACTTCTGTACCCAACAAAGCAGCATTAATATTTTGGAATATTTGACCAGTAGAAACGCCTTCTGCATTTGCCTTTTCACGATCTATATCTATTAAAATTTCAGGCTTGTTTTTAATTAAATCTGTTTTTAATTCTTCAATTCCTTCAATACCTGAATTGTTAAGGTATTTGATAAGATTTTCAGAAGAAGAAATTAGATCTTCAAATTTATCACCGGTAACTTCAATATTAATAGGTTTTCCAACTGGAGGTCCACCTTGCTCTTGTTCTACAGTGACCTGAGCGCCAGGGATACCTTTTACAGCTTCCCGAATTTTATCTATGTATTCGGCTGTGTTTTGACCATTACGTTTAGCAAATTCAACAAAAGCGACAGTCACCTTTCCTTTGTTTGGAGTATTACCAAATTCAAAATCATTTTGATTTCCAGCGCCTTTTCCAACGTTTGTTATAACAGATTCAACAATTGGGTTTCCTTCTTTAAATCCTTTGTGCA
>JANOTP010000196.1:0-7102 GCA_031416415.1 Cytophagales bacterium
ATATCTCCGAAGGTATTGTATACAATTTTATAACGATCAATACCATCTTTGCCTAGTCCGAATGTATTCGCAGCATCTTGTAAGTTGAAGGCCATAGAGCCACCTAATTCAACTTCTTGACCCGTCAAATCTTTTTCTTTGACTCCATTATAATATTTCAACCAGTAGTCAGCGTTTTGTTCGTTATATACTTTTGCAGAAATAGTAGCAGCGAATTTTTTTGCATCGTTGAACGAACGTACTTGGTCTCCCGATTGAGCCAATGCCATTATAAGATTTTCGAAATCTGTACGGTGGTCGTAAGCAAATTTCTTAATCGTAATGGTGATGTTTGGCATTTGAGAAGCGTATTGTTTTGTAGAAGCTAAGGTAATTAATCCACCTTTTTGAGTAGCCACGTTTACATCACCAGGAGTCCAAGTCGCTACTGCATCAACACCTACTGTGGTATCTTTGCTGATTTTTTTGCCGTTTATAACGATACCTCTTGTTTCTTTATATCCTGTTATGTATTTGTTTGGAGCATCTAGAAAATCATTTGCTGCAATTAAGTTGATAGCGTTAGCATCATATGTTTTTTCATCAGGATTTACTTTTAATCCATTGTCACCAGCCCATTTTAAAAGGATGTTCATGTCACCATCTTTCATTACACAAGCAACTGTTTTACCCAAAGCATTTTTTGGATCTGTTTTCCAGCTAGCAGGAGCCATTACTTGATCTTCTCCATACGACTTGCCCATTGCATAAAATGCGATTGGTTGGTAATCTGGACCTAGTGGCTCAAGTTCTTTTGAAAGCGCAGCAAAGAAGAAAGGCATACCATCGCCCATGAACGAAGCGAAAACGCCAGGAGTTGTAGGGTCATTTTTATAACTCTGTGCAAATTTCACAATGTCGGCCATTGATTTATAACAATCGTCTTGACGAATGATTTCTACTTGTAGTTTTGCCTGATCTATCAAAGAACCTTTTGTAGTCATAGCCCCACCATTAGCATACATAAGCGGAAACTGAGCATTCCAAGCCATTATTTTCCATTGGATTTTAGTACCACCATTTACCGATACTTCATCTGAAGGTAAAGCTAACATGGTTGCATTTCCTTTCAAGGATGCTTCTGGAGCATCAGGCAACATTACTTTTCCTATCTCTGTGGACTCTTTAGCATCTTGAGGTCTTTTGTCCCACCAAAATACTTTAGCGGCAAATAAGCCACCTAAGATGAGTGCTATAATTACTACTTTACCGGAGGTTTTTATTTTTACTGACATTGATGTAGGTTGTTTATATAGGGTTGTTTTTATTGAAGTAAATCGTTGTAAGAGTTATTGTCTACTTTGCCAATTTCTCTTATGGGATTTGATAATTTTACTTGAGAAGAAAGTTTCATGCCTTGTTCAGGATTAAAAGATTCCAATAGCTTTAATCCTTGTTGTTCTGATGTAGCGTTGTCAAGGTCAATGGAACGCATGAAATCAGAAGAATAACTGATGGCTTTTTTCATATTGGCAAGTTTTCCAGCAATATCTTCTTTTAAATATTCCATAGACTGTTCTACCAACATTTTTTTCTCGGGATCTCCTTTAAAAATTTTTAACGCCGAACTTAATGCTTTGTTACCAGAGGTTACAGACTTATATAAGTCTTTTTTTAATTCTAATTCATTTTTAGAATCTTCGATTAGGTAAGCACTGTTTTTATGGATTTTAGTAAGGTAATCTCCTATGCGAGCTAAGTTGTCACGTATTGGAGCTAATTGTTTTACATATTCTTGTAAACGGGAGATCTGTCTAGTAGCATTGCCTAATTCAGGAAGCATATTATTTTCCTGAGCAGCTTTGGCTTTGCTTAGGAGTTTGTTCATCTCCTTTTCCTTCTCCGTTATTTTCATGTTAATTTTCTCTTTCTGAGCATCTACATCAACGGATTGTTTGTAAAGCATCTCACGTTGCTTTTCCATATCGTTGATATAATCTTCTGCGATGATAAAAGGATCAAGTTCGATTACGATCCCTATTAATTTTTTCATTAATATTTCATAAAAATAGAAAAAAGCTAATCTTAATTTTCGGTGCGTAACGCAATATAGGAAAAGACCTAGCGAAGCTAAAGCGATAGCAAAATTAAGCGTATTCCAAACGATAGTACTAAGAATAGGCAAGACATAATAACCAACTAAAGCTAGTATGCCTAAGCCAATGATAACGCCAACTTTTCCTCCTGGTCTGTCCCAATACGATTTAAGTTTTTGAGTGGCATCGTTAGGGAATATTGTAGTGGTTTCCATTTATTAAAGTATTATAGGTTAGATTGAATTTTCAGTATGTCTTGATTTATTTTATTCAACATCGCTTCGTAAGCCATTTTGTAGCCACTCTTGTTGGACGATAATCTTTTTTCTTCTTCCTCAATTTCTTTTTTCACCGTAGTTATTTTCACTTGTGAATCTGAAATTTCTTTAGTGAGTTTTTTTATTAGTTCAGAGTTTTCGACAATTTTTTTCTCCATATCCACAACCGATATTTTTCTAGATTCAAGATCGGAATTGCTTTTTTTGTCGATGGCTTGCTCAAATTTCAATTTATCAGCAGTGATTACTTCTTTGTAATAGGCAGCTGCTTCTATCAATCGTTGTTTGGTAAGTCCCTGAATACTAAGAGAGGCAAATGCTGCAGAGAACCTGGTTTTTTCATCTGGAATATGTGCTTCTAATGTTTCTTGTACTTTGCAAAATTCATAGTAATCAGGTCCTGGCATATTTGACTGTTCAAATAATTTGTCAAAATGATGTTCAAACTTGTCAATATCTAATTGGTTAAGACTAGCCATTGGGATGTCATTGTTTGTAGGATTTTTTAAATTCCCAGTCACAATGGTTTGGTTATTTACAGTAGCATTGTTGTTTGTATCTGTTGAAGTCTCATCTATTTCTACAAATACTCCTAATGCCTTTTTGAAAAAACTAGCCATATCAAAAACGTTGGATTAAAATAAGGGTTACTTGGTATAAAAATATAGATATATTCTTAAAGTACAAATAAATATAACGGTGAATAATGAAATATTTAAATTGAATCTTCTGCAAATGTAATTATTTCAATAAAATTTAAAATATTCCAATATTAAATATTCAGTTTCACTAAATTTTATGCAAATTTTGTTTATCGAATAATTAATAATCAGATTGTTATAAATAAAATAAATAATCCCCAAGTAATATACAATGTATTACTTGGGGAAAAGTATTAGTACAAAACGATTACATTCCTTAATCCATTCCAGGAAAACGGAACATAATTCCTTTTGTTTCGTTCCATTTTAAATAAGCGTCGTAGTATTTTCCTTTTTTCTTACTTTCAATACCTACAATTAATTTTGTTTCTCTACCCGCTTTCAGATCTTCAATGTCTTCTTCGTCTAAGTCTACACCGCCAACTTTGGTAGGAACTGTATTCTTTTTATCAGCAAAAGAAGAGGAAGCTGCTTTTTTCTTCAACTCTCCTCGTTCTGGGAAACGGTATTTCAATTGACTACCACTCATTTTTAAAAATGCATCAAAAGCTTTACCAGTTCTTGTACTGATAAAACCGGTGATCAACTCTGTTTCTTTTCCTTCGTGCAAAGCTTTTAATGCTTCTTCGCTTAGGGTAACTCCTAGCACCACTGCTGGAATTTCTTTTTTTACTTCTTCTTCCATTGTTTTAATTAAGCAGAATTTCTTTCTGCGTTTATGATACCAAATGAACAACGCATTACAAGTTTTTCATAAATACCTTTAAGCGTTGCATCAGATTTATTTTCATCTATTTCTCTAATTCTAGTAAGGGCGTGTTGTTGTATGGTTACAAGAGGTAACTCTATACGCTGACGCATTTGAATAGAAAGTTGATCAATTGGTTTGTCTCCCATTAGATCTTTTTCTCCAGACAACATTAATATATATTTTTTTGTGCGTTGAAATTCATCGTGAATCATATTCCACAACGTTCCATACACAGGATGATCGGAAAGGTAGGCTGTAAGAGGGAAAAACGATTTGGTCATTGCCATCTCACAATTTCCTAGTAACGTTTTGAAGAATAGTGAACTGTTGTATAATTGTTTTACCTCTTCCCATTTACCTGCTTCTTCCATTTTTTCAAAAGCGGAACCTACACCATAATAGCCAGGTAGATTTTGTTTCAGTTGACTCCATGCTCCTACAAAAGGCACCGCACGAAGATCACTTAAATTTAATTTTCCGGAACTTCTTTTTGCTGGACGACTACCGATATTTGTTTCTGCATAATAGCGAAGTGGACTAGCAAAATTAAGGTATTCTAAGAATTTAGGATCATTTTTTAATACTGCAAAAGCTACATAACTTTCGTCTGAAAGTGTTTGTAGTAATTTATCTTCTTTTGCGGTAAGCGTTACTTCTCTTTGAGAAAATAATGCATTACTAATTCCAGCATGTACCAGTTGTTCCATGTTGAACTGAGCTGCATCAATCGTTCCGAAATTAGAACTGATGGTTTGTCCTTGTATTGTTAATTGAATTTCTTTGCTTGCAATATTATTACCCATTGAGGCATAAAACTGATGTGTCTTCCCTCCTCCTCTAGCTGGTGGGCCTCCACGACCGTCGAAGAATACTACTTGTACATCGTATTGTCGGGATAGATAAGTAAGCTGTTCTTTTGCTTTGTAAATACTCCAGTTTGCCATTAGATAGCCCCCATCTTTGGTACCGTCAGAAAAACCAAGCATAATGGTTTGCACATTTTTTCTTCTGGTAAGATGTTTTCTGTATACATCATTTTCGTAAAGCGCTTTCATTACATCGGCAGCATTACGAAGATCTTCAATTGTTTCAAAAAGGGGGACAATACCTAACGATATTTTTTCACGTTTCCAACCACTCATTTGAAATAAAGTGTATGCTTCAATTACATTTAGAGCACTAGTAGTATGGCTTATGATGTAACGATGACAACCTTCTTCACCGTTAAATTTTTGAATCGCTTGCACAGCGGCCATAGTATAAAGAGTATCCTTGTGCAACTCATTTTCAATAAGTTTTGGATCAACAGTATCTTTTACTTTAAGTAAAGCCGAGATTTTATCTGGGTCAGAAAGCTCTTTATAGTTTTGAGGAAGTAAATCTGTTTTTTCAACAATACTTTCAATAAGTTGTTGGTGAACAGTGCTGTCTTGGCGCACATCGAGAGAAGCGAAATACAAACCAAACATTTCTACTTTACTAATCATGCGATCAACAAAATTGATAAACAAACCATTGTGTTCAGCAATTACGGTTTCACGTATTTGAGTAAATATTTTAAGGATTTGTTCTTTAGAAATATCAGCCTTATGACCTGGAATAAATAAGTTGTTGTACAGTTTATCTTCCAATAGGCACAATTCGCTGTATACCCCTTTAAAAGTGAGTCTTCTTTTAAGTCTACGTACGTCTATGTAGTAACTCTTGATAATTGCATTACGAAGTGATTCTGCAACTTTAAGAGTAGTGTCTGATTTTACAAATGGGTTTCCATCTCTATCTCCTCCTGGCCAAAAGCCCATGCGTATAAGAGGATTGTTAGGATCGAGTGAACCTGGAAATTCGTTTTTTAAATACGATAATATATTTCCACCTGCCTGATAAAAAACATGTTCCAAAAACCATATAAGACTTACAGCCTCATCATAAGGGGTTGGTTTCTCGTTTTTGTAGAAAGGTGTTTTACCGAGTTGTTGAAGATAAGTATTTACAAGTGCTGTATTATCATTGATAAGCGCTTTAGATAAATCATTTATTATACCTAATACTTCACTGGTATAGAACTGCGTAGGATGAGCGGTTAAAACCAATCGAACAGAAAAATCTTTTAATTTTTCTACCAACAAGTCGTGTGAATCTGTTTGAACTACTTCTGATTGCAGATGTTTCAAAGTACCCGGACCGTTCATGTCATTGATATGACTAAAGGCCGCATCTTCCAAAGCATCAAACAATACTACTTGACGTTCTGCATATTGAACAAAACGGAAGAGTAATTCTGTTTGTTCTTTTTCATCTTCGTAAGTAGTATATTGTTTTAGAAAACTATTGATGATTTCACTAGGACTAAGATTTTTTGTAAATCCTTCTTCACAATGGATTAAAAATAAAGACAACAACACACCTGTCTTTTCTACTTTATGAAAAGGAAGTGCTGTAAAAAGACTGTTGTAGAGTTGAAACTTTATTCCGATCAGATTTTTAAATACCTGTAGTTTAGCATTGTTAGTTAAATTACCCATTCCCTAAAATTTTAATTTATTATTAATCAACCTATCCCCTATCGTTCAAAAGTTGAAACTACATTAAAAAATACAAAAAAACCAGTTTATTTAAATCTTAAAAAAATTATAGCTTTAGTACTATTGTTCATCTTTAGATTATACTATAGTTTCTTCTTTTTGTTTAGTTGTAATAATCTAAAAGATTATAGAAACTGCAAATAAGTGTTAATTTTTCGTCCACATTGATATAAATAGTTAATTATTTACACTTTATGCAGTTTTTATTTAGCTAAAGGAGGCTAAATATAAGGTATTTGAAATCGATTCTACAGATGAATATTTTGAGTGCAATAGTGTTCTAACTAGAATTCTATAAAAAGTAGTAACAAAAAAAGATAATTAAAAGGTAGTAGCGTTTGAGTTTAAAACTTAGAACAGTATAATTTTATAGAATAAATTTTACAATTTTTTCATGCTACATTCTAGGAATTGTTGCTAAGTAAGAATGCTTTTATAACAAAAGAAAAACTGGACTTATAGAGTGAATAAAGGAGTAGTTTTATATAACGGGTCGGCGCCCGGGCGGCGCACCAGGCCGAGCAGCGGACCGAGTTCGGCCGCGCTCACGCCGTTCGGGTCGTCGCGCCGGTCGAGCTTGAGCATCGGAAAAAAGACGTTGGATAACGGCGCCACTGCCTCGACGAACGCGCGATCGCTCTGCGGGCGAAAGCGGTCGGGCTCGGAGAACATCAGGTCGAATACGATGGCGCGCGGCTTTTGCGCGGCCAGGCCGAGCACCAGGTCCGCGTACACCTCGCGCGGCCAGGGAAAG
>JANOTP010000197.1:0-14165 GCA_031416415.1 Cytophagales bacterium
CCCTTCATAGTTGACAAGGTAGTTTTCTAACCATTGAATAGAAGGCATATCCAAGTGATTGGTAGGCTCATCGAGCATTAGTAACGATGGCTTCGATAAAAGCATTTTCGCCAACATTACGCGCATACGCCATCCCCCTGAAAATAGTCGTAATGGTTTTTGAAGATCTGCGGTACTGAAACCTAAACCTTCTAATATTTTTTCTGCTGCCGCCTGAAGTGAATATCCTTCAAGGGCTTCAAAACGTTCCTGAAGTTTAGTTAATGAATCTAGAAGTTTGTCTGTATATTCTACTTCCATTTTACGAATGATCTCATCAATTTCTTTTTGAGTTTTCATAGCTTCTTCAAAAGCTTGCATTGCAACACTTAGTATTGGTTCGTCACTTTCAAAGGAAAGCAAATCTTGGTTTAGAAAGCCAATAGTACAATCACCACTTTTAGAGATATCTCCTTCGTCTGGAGTATACTCTCCAGTAATGATTCTTAATAAGGTAGATTTTCCGGTACCGTTAGCACCGATAAGTCCGATTTTGTCTTTTGCTTTTACATGAAGCGATACTTCATCGTACAAAACCCTGCTGCCGAAGTAAAATGAAAGTTTATTAATTGATAACATACTGCAAAGGTACGAAATTGATTTGATGATTCGATGATTTGCTAATTGGTAAATTAAATTTCACTACTTGTATAATACCTTAAAAATAAAGGATTTTAACCTTCTTTTGCTTTTTTAAATCGTTCAACTTCTTTATTTTCAATCATTATTGTCTCCTTAAACATCTTTAAAGGTCTTACCCAGAGTTGTTCATTTTTTTCGGAACGATAAAGCACAAGTTCTTCCTGCGTTTCACTATGAAGTACTGTCCCTAAAACTATATAGTAATTTCCTTTGTAATGTAGATAACGTCCTGTTTCCATATCAGTAAAATTACTAAATTTGCTTCATAGAGTTTGATTTTCTGACTTTTTAAATCATGAAATTTGTATGAGTAAACCCGAATTCAAAGACATATTTATGGAGCTTGCTCAAAACTTAGCCAAACGCTCACATTGCGTAAAGGCACAAGTAGGAGCCGTACTTACAAAAGATACTAGAATAATTTCGATAGGGTACAACGGTCCTCCTGCAGATACACATAACTGTGATGAGGAATGGCCAGATAAAGGATGCTCTAGAGACTCTAAAGGGAGCTGTTCACTGGCGTTGCATGCCGAACAAAATGCTATTGTGTATGCCCTCAACAATGGAATGAAAATAGAAGATTCTACTTTGTATATTACCTTGTCACCTTGCTTAGCGTGTGCTAGATTACTTTATAGCGCGAAAGTAACAAAAATTATATATTTAAATTCTTATGCTGAGTATAAAGGCTTGGCTAGTGATGAAGGGTTGGATTTTCTTATAAAATTTGGCGTGGAGGTTGAAAAATATGCTATAGTTGTTTGATTTTTTTATTACAGTAGCTAGTGCATATTTGTGATTTTATTTTTTAGGTTTATAGATTAAGTTATAGAAATTAATCTAATCGTTCTTTTGTTAGTAATGCTCTATTAGAAGGTGCTTTTATTGATGATTTAATGATTATATAGATAAGTTAATTTTTAAAACTATATTACATACAAATACTACTTATTTAAAGAGTTATACTAACGACTCAATAGTATTGTTTTTAGTGTTGTGAAAAGTTTCAAGTAGTTTGTACTCGATAACTATATAAAGAATGGCAAAGGAAATTATGCTGTTTTTTAATAAATATTTATGAAAAAAAAATCCATTCCTCTGGCAAATAAAAAAAAGGTTCTTTCAAAAAAAGAAGTACAAACTAAAACAGTGCCTTTTAAGGAAGTACTGCCAAAACAAAAGTCAGTTGGCGTAAATGCTAAGTCCAAAAAATTAAAATATTCCGATACTGGATTGGTAAAAGTATTTCCTATAGTTGCTATTGGAGCCTCTGCGGGAGGGTTAGAAGCAGTAACAGAGCTTTTGCAAAACCTGTCTCCTGATACTGGTATGGCATTTATTTATGTACAACATCTCAGCCCCGACCACAAGAGTATATTAAGTACGCTTTTGGCTAGGGTTACCCAAATGAAAGTTCAGGTTATCGAGGATATGGAAAAGATGGAACCTAACAACGTGTATGTAATTCCATTTGATAGAAATATTGAAGTTGTAAATGGACATATAAAATTAATTCCCCGTCAAAAAAATAAAACTTCTAATCTTTCCGTGGACGTTCTTTTTTCATCTTTAGCAGAAACGCATCAGGAAAATGTTGTTGGTGTTGTGCTGTCTGGAAATGGTAGCGATGGTTCGCGTGGATTAAAAGAAATAAAGCTTGCAGGAGGAGTAACATTTGCTCAGGATGATTCAGCAAAATTTAGCAGTATGCCAAAATCTGCTAGTGCAGAAAGTGTAGTCGATTTTGTGTTCTCTCCTAAAGAAATTGCAAAAAAAATAATATGGATGAGTAAGAACCCTTTGAAAAAATCAAAAAATTCAAAAATAGCACCAGAAGATGAAATTGAAAACAATGATCCATATTTAAAAAATATTCTTCAGCTTCTTTATAAAAAAAAGAATGTTGATTTCAGTTACTATAAAATGAATACTATTAAGAGGCGAATGCTTCGAAGAATGTTGCTTCATAAAATAAAAACGTTAAAGCAATATTCCGATTTTTTTGTGCAGAACAATAATGAAGTAGATATGCTTTATCAGGATTTGCTTATTAATGTGACGGAATTTTTCAGAGATTTAGAAGTGTTTTTACTTTTGAAAAAAACGGTATTGCCTAAATTGCTAAAGACAAAATTGTCTGGTGAAACATTTCGTATATGGGTAGCAGCATGTGCTACAGGGGAAGAAGTGTATTCAATCGCTATGATGTTACTCGAAATACAAGAGAAAAAAAAGGATAAAGTTCCCTTTCAAATTTTCGCATCTGATCTAAGCGCAGACGCTATTAACGAAGCTAGGATAGGCGAATATTCTATTGAGCAGCTTAAAAATGTTTCTTCTAAACGACTTCAACAATTTTTTACAAAATCTAAAGATAAATACCGTATTTCAAAGTCATTGAGAGATGTCTGTATATTTGCGCAACACAATATTTTGCGTGATCCTCCCTTTTCACGTATGGATTTTATAAGTTGTCGCAACCTACTTATTTATCTTGATGCCTCTGCTCAGAAAAAAGCAATTTCAACTTTTCATTATGCACTTAACGAAGGCGGATGTTTGATGCTTGGTAAGTCAGAGACAATCGGTGCGTCCGCACAGCTTTTTGCTCCTTTAAATAAAAACCTTAAACTATTTTCATGTAAAAAGAAGTTAGGCGTAAATACAGTATCTAATATAACACCCCGTATATTGGATGTTATTTCGCCTGAAAGGAAAACAACCGCTAGTGTAAAGTTTAAGAAAGTACCAACAATTGCTCATACTAATCTAGGTAGTGCCTTTGATTCTGTTCTGCTTGAAAAATATGTTCCAGCAAGTGTTATTATTAATTATGATTTAGAGATCCTTCAGTTTAGAGGTTCAACTTCTTTATATCTTCAGAACACTGCTGGTAAAGCTAGTTTTAATATTTTAAAAATGGCGAACCTAGAAATTACATTTGAACTCCGAAATGCTATTCATCATGCTATTAAAACAAAGCAGATAGTGCGCAAAACGGGCATTGAAATGAACCGTGATAAAAACGGAACAGCCTTGCAAATAGTAAATATAGAAGTTGTTCCTGTAAAGGTGGACGGCGAAGAACCTATGTTGGTTATTATCTTTACGGAACAGCAACATGTGGAAATATTTGATAACTCGGTAAAAAGTGGAAAAAACAATTCAATTGCAAAAGACCGTAGAATAAAGAGATTAGAAGAAGAACTTACTGCGGCTCGTTCTGATATGGGTTCTATTACCCATGACCAAGAAGCGGCTAACGAAGAGTTGCAAAGCGCAAATGAAGAGATAGTTTCTAGTAATGAAGAATTACAAAGTTTAAACGAAGAACTCGAAACCTCCAAAGAAGAAACAGAATCTACAAACGAAGAACTTATTACAAGTAATCAGGAGTTGCAAGCACGAATACAACAAGTAGAAGAATTGTATAATTATTATGAGGCTATTCTTGCTACTATTCATGAGCCAATGTTAATTCTTGATAAAAATATGCGGATCAAATCTGCGAATAAATCATTTTATAAAATTTTTCATGTTACTGAAGAAGAAAGTGTAGGGATTTCTTTGTATAAATTAGGCAATAATCAATGGAATATACCAGGCCTGCGCGAATTATTAGATAATATAGTACCTAAGAGTATTCATTTTCAAGATTTTGAAGTAGAACACATATTCCCTGTTATAGGACATAAAATAATGTTACTCAATGCGCATAGTATTAAGCAGCAAAGCCAAAACGAGGAATTGATAGTGCTTACTATTTCAGATATTACCGATGTAAAAAGGTTGGCTGTAGAACTTCAAGTGAAAGAAAGGAAAGTGTTGGAAGTGAAAATGGAAGTGGAAAAAAAAGCGATGCAAGATATTGAAGCAAGTAATAAACGCTACAGTATGTTGCTTATGAACTCTCCATTTGCATTTTCAATTTTGAAAGGAAAAGACATGGTGATTACATTTGCCAATGATAGTGTTAAAGAGGTCTGGGGGAAAGGGAAAGATATAGAGGGGAAGTCGCTTTTTGAGATTTTACCCGAGATAGTAGACGGTCCAGTACCAATGTTACTTGATAATGTATATACTACTGGAATTCCTTTTCAAGGTTATGAATTTCTTGTTTCACTATTCAGAAAGGGTGCATTTGAAGATGTGTATTTTAATTTTGTTTATCAACCCTATTATGAAGCAGATGAGACAATTTCAGGTGTTACCATTATTGCCTATGAAGTTACCAATCATGTCGTTTTAAAAAACGAACTTATAGAAGCGAAAAAACTTGCAGAACAAAAAACTAAAATAGCAGAAGAGGCAGTAAAAGCAAAACAGCAATTTTTGTCAAATATGAGCCACGAAATAAGAACGCCGATGAATGCAATTATTGGTTTTACGAATATAGTATTAAAAACAAAATTGGATGCTCCTCAAAAAGAATACATTAGTGCGATTAAATTATCGGGAGATGCTTTGATTATTTTAATAAATGATATACTTGATCTCGCAAAAGTTGATGCAGGAAAAATGACCTTTGAACAAGTTCCATTTGATTTGCCTGTTTCTGTCTCTACAATGCTTCAGTTGTTTGAAACAAAATTAAAAGAAAAGAACTTAGAATTAATTAATGAATACGACTTTAGGCTTCCCGAAATTATAGTAGGCGATCCGATGCGTTTACGTCAAATTTTTTTAAATCTAGTTAGTAATGCTGTCAAGTTTACAACCAACGGAAAGATAACGATCAGTCTCCTCCTTTTAGCCGAAGATGCTAAGAAAGTAACGATTCAGTTTACGGTTACGGATACAGGTATTGGTATTCCTGAAGATAAGTTAGAGTCTATCTTTAACGATTTTGAACAAGCCTCTAGAGATACTAGTAGTGCTTATGGTGGAACAGGTTTAGGTCTCGCCATTGTTAAGCAACTTGTAGAAATTCAGGGTGGAACAATTATTGTCAAAAGTGAATTAGGCAAAGGTTCTACATTTGGTTTTGTGTTGAGTTTCGAAAAAGTAAATCCTACAGCCGAAGTAGATACAGGTAAACTGATAGAAGCAGAATTACTGCAAAAAGATTTCCCCCAAGAGAATGAGATTAGAAAAGTAAAAATATTGGTTGTAGAAGATATGCCATTGAATCAATTGCTAATAAAAATTATATTAGTAGAGTTTGGCTTTGAAATTGATATTGCCGATAATGGTAAAATTGCAATTGAAAAATTACAAAACAATAAGTATGATATTATACTAATGGACTTACAGATGCCAGAGATGAATGGTTTTGAAGCTACAGATTTCATTCGTAAAGAAATGAATTCTCTAATTCCGATTATTGCTCTTACCGCAGATGTAACTACAATGGATGGTGATAAATGTAAAGCTGTTGGAATGAATGATTATATCTCTAAACCTATAGATGAAAAATTGTTGCATAGTAAAATTAATAAATGTTTGAATATTTCTAATTCTAAAAAAAACGTAAAATAAATACGAATTAGCTTTATACTATTGCTTAAGTTTTTGTTTTACCAGCCAATAGGTAAGTTACAGTAATCAATGCAATAATTCCCCCAACCAGCACACCTATAAAACTAGGAAATGCATAGTTACTATATCCCATTTTTATTAAATGATACTTTACTAATACGCCAATTGGAAATAAAAAGGGCCAAACCATTGAAATGAATAGTGCAGTAGGCCAAGCCGAATCTCCTTTTATTTCTGAAACTATTCCTAATTTTACTGGTATTGCTAGCCATAAATATCCTGGGATGCCCACTAAAATCATCCCTATAAATGCTAAGCCTGTCGCAATTAAAAGCCATGTGATGAATTCTTTTTGGAAAGGTTGAATATAAGAATGGAAAGCAAGAGAAAGTTTTTTAGTTTTAGAAGCTACTTGATAAACGAGGCCGTTTTCTTGTTTTTCTTTTTTTAGTATATATATAGTGATTAAATTATAACTGATCCAAAGCGCCATGATAAGTAGTAATAGGTTACGAACTATAGGGAATGGTTCTTTGGTGAATAATTTGTTGTCAATGAAAAATAGTAGTAAACAAAATATAATAAATATATTAGAACATAGGAGTAAGATAAATTTTGTCATTGTTGAAGTTGAGATTTATACTAAATGAATTAAGTAATTTGATTTTATTCGTTTAAACAAAATTAACCTCTGCCTCTAAATCAATTCCAAATTTTTCCTTAACAGATTTTTGAATGTCAATTGATAATGCCTTTATTTCATTGCCTTTACCTCCTCCGTAATTTACCAATACAAGCGCTTGATTTTTATGCACTCCCACTTGTCCTATAGTTTTTCCTTTCCATCCACATTTCTCTATCAACCAGCCCGCAGGTACTTTGGTCATTTCTGGTAGGGTAGGGTAGGAAGGGATTTCAGGATATTGTTTTTTTATTTCTTCAAATAAAGTAACTGAAATTTCAGGATTTTTAAAAAAGCTTCCTGCATTACCTATTTCTTTTGGATCAGGAAGTTTGCTTTGGCGAATTTTTATGACGGCATCACTAATGGCTTTTACAGAAAGTTCTTTAATGCCCATATCTTTTAAAGTATCCGTGATGGCGCCATAAGTAATATTAAATTTTGTTAGTTTACTTAATTTGAAGGATACGTTAAGAATTATAAAATTCCCCTTTTCTTCGTGTTTGAAAATACTACTCCTGTATCCAAATTGACATTCTTCTAGTGAAAATAATTTTATTTTTCCAGTAGCTATTTCTAACGCTTCTAGACTTACAAAAATATCTTTTATTTCTACGCCATACGCTCCAATATTTTGCATAGGAGCTGCGCCAACAGTGCCAGGAATAAGAGAAAGATTTTCTAATCCACCATAATTTTTTGAAATGGAATATAAAACCAATTCATGCCAAGACTCACCCGCGCCTGATTTTAGTATTAATTCATTTTCGTTTTCTTGAACAATTTCTATCCCTTTTATTTTATTTTGTAAAACCAGTCCGTCGAAAAATTCAGAAGTAAAAAGGATATTACTACCACCACCAAGAATGAGTTTTTTTTCTTTTTTATAATTAGGGTGTGCTAAAATGTCTTTTAATTCTTCTACACTTTTGAATTCTATAAAATATTTGGCACTTGCTTCAATTCCGAAAGTAGTAAGATTTTTTAAAGAAAAATTTTGTTGTACGTTCATGAAAGAAGTTAATTTGTAGAATTAGTAGTTGGCAAATTCACCTTGTTTGAAAATTACTCTTTTTGTAAAAGCTTTTATAAAACCGCTGCCATAACCAAACATCTGAACGAGTGTCGACCATACAGATAGCGATCCAATAAAGATGCTGTTGTTTTTTAGTGTTGAATCAATAAACAGTAGAAGTAAATAGGTTACAAACGGCAATATAAAGGCAAAATGAACTATAGATAACAGGAGGGATGCTAATGTAAAGCCTATAAATAAAGAAGGGATAAAATGCGTTAGTTTAAGAGTCTCAGGATATTTTTTGTATAGATCAATTCTTCCTATACCAAAACGATTTACTTGACGGAAGAATTGTTTGAAGCTTGTTCTACGCTTGTGGTACACAAATGCTTCTGGAATTAGCGCTATTTTTAATCCTGCTTTTTCAATTTTAAAACTTAGGTCTATATCTTCGGCAAGTGGGATATTAGGAAAGCCCCCTGTTGCTTCCATTACTTTTTTATTAAATCCCATATTGAAGCTACGGGGATAAAATTTAGTTATTTTTTTGCTATTACCTCTTAGTCCTCCAGTGGTAAAAAAGGAAGTCATAGAATAGCTGATTGCTTTTTGAATTGGCGTAAAAGAGCTGTGGGCCCGATCGGGACCACCATAACAGTCAACAGGAGTTTTAATTAAGAATTGATGTACTAAAGAAAGATAATTTTCTGGAATAATACAGTCCGAATCAAAAATAATAAAGTAATCACTCGTTGCTCTAGAGATGCCATAATTACGAGCTATTGAGCGACCTTCATTGATTTTATAATAATAAGAAATAGATAGTGACTGTTTGAAGTCCTCTATTATAGGATCACATTTAAGGGAAGATCCATCTTCCACAACTACAACTTCGAAATTTTTGTATGTTTGTATAGAAAGACTTTCTAGTAATTCTTTTACTTCGTCAGGACGATTATAAACTGGAATGACAATTGAAAATTTCATTTATTATGAATCTGCATTTGTTTTTTCGGAAATTAGGTAATCGTTTTTCTTGTCGGAATTCATAACCATCATTTCACCAAGAAAGCCAGCCATAAAGAGTTGTACGCCAATAATTATTGTTGTGAGAGAAAGATAAAACAACGTATTGCTGGTAACTCTAGGTGCTGGTGTATGAATCCACCATAAATGATAAGCCTTTTCAGATAACAGCCATCCAATTAATGATACTCCAATTATAAAAAATAATGAACCAATACTTCCAAAGAAGTGCATAGGTCGTTTCTTGAATTTATAAACAAACGTAATAGAAATTAAATCTAAAAAGCCATTTACAAATCGCTCAAGTCCAAATTTTGTAACACCGTATTTTCTGGCTCTATGTTCAACTGATTTTTCACCAATTTTTGTAAAGCCATGCCATTTGGCTATGAAAGGTATGTAACGGTGCATTTCGCCATATACTTCAATATTTTTTACGACACGATAACTGTAAGCTTTCAAGCCACAATTGAAATCATGAAGATTGATACCAGACATTTTTCTAGTAGCGAAATTGAATAGTTTTGTAGGAATTGTTTTGCTTAATGGATCATGTCTTTTCTTTTTCCAACCTGATACAAGATCAAATTTATCTTCCACAATCATTTTGTATAACTCTGGTATTTCGTCTGGACTATCTTGCAAGTCAGCATCCATAGTGATTACAACGTTACCCTTGCAAGCTTGAAACCCTGTATGCAAGGCAGCCGATTTGCCATAATTTCTATTGAAGCGAAGTCCCTTGATATTTTTATTTTGTTCAGATAGTTTTTGTATCACTTCCCATGAAAGATCATTGCTACCATCGTCTATAAGTAAAATTTCATAGCTGAAGTTATTGGCATTCATTACCTTCGATATCCAATCAGTTAGTTCTTTTAACGATTCGTCCTCATTGTAAAGAGGAATAACAAGGGAAATATCAATTTTAGGAGACATTATTTTAGGTATATAGTACTGTAAATATAAGGATTTTTGATAAAAACTATTATTATTTTAAAATTGACGGTTTAAACTTTTTACAGACCGAAGTTGATTTTTTATAAACTAGCTTTCATATGCAGATAAAAGCCTGTTTGGCCTAATTGGTTAATGGAATATTCTAATCGTATTACTAGATCATAGTACGTAACAATGTCAAATCCCGCACCGCCTCCTGCTAATAACCTATTTGATAAAGTTGTGTTGAAGGGGTTATAGGTTTTGTCAATTACATATCCAGCATCTGCATACACTTTAAAATACATACTTATTGGAATAGTTTTAAATTTTCGGTGAGGTACAAATTTTACTGTTCTTTTAATAGAAAACATTTTCCATTTAGTATTGGTTTTAAACAGGCCATGTGCTTGGCCATCTATAACGTATCTTTCGTAACCACTCACCCATTCTTTATTGTACCCAAGACCCCTTTGGCTAAAATAAGGTTGATGTGTAGGAGATGACATTTTTCCTTTGAATCCTGCAGAAAAATAAAAACGTTTACTGATCGGTATATATTGCGTGTATTCTGTTCTTAAGCTTGTGACATGTAAATTTTTTATTGAATTTAGATATTGGTAGTCGGCTTCAATTTTAAGGAAGTTGCCTTTTAATGGGTAATTTATATAATCTCTTCGGTCTCTTATAAAGTTGTATTTCATTCCTACAGATCGCTGATAGGTTGCTCCTTCTAAGAAAAATTCAGGATTCAACTTAGCAATTGTATCTGCAATTGAAGTGTATTGAAAGTAAGGTCCTAGTTGATGTTGTATATAAAATTTATTTCTTCTTGTAAATAATAAACCTACCATATATTTACGTCTGCCTATAGACCCATCAAATTCAAGGTAACTCAGTTTGTGTTCAAATGTTTGATAAGCCAACAAGGAATTAAACTCGGCAAGGGTGTTTATAATTAATCCTGTTTTTAGATTTTTGTTAATGTAAGGGATTATATAGTTAGTTTCAATTTTAGTGTTAAATCCTGTATACGCAGTAGCTTTAAGAGTATGGTTAAGTCCCCATAAATTTCTCATTTTTAAATTTACTCCAAAATAAAGTCTTTTTAAATCATGATTTCGATCTTGCCACCATTCGTTGAAGTTACGATCTATAAGACCTCCAGTAGGCATTGGAATGAAATAATGTCGTTCTTTTACCGTAATGTAAAGTGTTTTATTTATTGGATCATCTCCCGAAAGTTCAATATCTACCCATAAAAATAGGGTAGTATTAAATATCCTGTTCTTTACCCAAAGCAATTGTTTGTTTATTGTACGTGCTAATAAAGTATCACCAAATTCATATTCAATTTCTCTGTAAATGATTTTATCCTTAGTGATTTTTGTGCCTTTAATGATGATTTCTTTAATAATAAAATGAGCAGATTTTATAGAATCGTGCGTTATTACACCTGTACTGGGATTATAGTCTAAGTCAAGTGTTTCATTTTGAGCATAATTTGGTAAAAAGCTGCCTAAGAAAATAAAAAATGTTACTACAAATTTCAGATCTATAGAATTACTTATGAGGTTTGTAAGAGAACGATAAAATATAATATGGCCCAGTTGTTTTTTAAACATCGTTACAAAAATAACCTTTTTAATAAGATTTATCAAAGACAATTATATGATTTTGAATCTCTATATTTGGTCAATTAATCTAACAATAAAACAAATTGGCAAATACTTATTTTCAATTCAAGAAATTTAAAGTTGAGCAAGAGAATGCTGCTATGAAAGTATGCACGGATTCTTGTATTTTTGGAGCTTTAATCAAACCTCAAGATTTTAAAAATATATTGGATATTGGTACTGGTACCGGTCTTCTTTCGCTTATGCTTGCTCAGCGTTCAGAAGCACTTATTGATGCAGTAGAGATCGATAAGGAAGCGGCGGATCAAGCAAAACAAAATGTGAAAAATTCTCCATGGGCTGACAAAATAACTGTTTATGCTCAATCTATTCAAGAATTTTCGGCTTCAGGAGAAAAAAAATACGATCTTATAATTTCTAATCCCCCGTTTTATAGCAATTCGTTAAAGTCGGAAGATGAGAAAATTAATACTGCTCATCATAGTACATCACTGTCAATCGATGATCTTATGGGAGCTGTTGTGAAACTGCTACTTCCGCAAGGACTTTTTATTGTGTTGTTACCTCCCTATGAGGCAGAATTATTAAGAGAAGAAGCGATCGCCTATAATTTATTTACCTCCTCTATTGTTAAAATAAAAGACAATGAAAAGGCTAAAGTATTGCGTGAAATTACTGTTTTTAGTTATGGCTTAAATGTTCCTTCTGTAGCAGAGTTTGTGATAAAAAAAGACGATCAGTACAGCGCGGAATTTGTAAATTTATTGAAAGAATATTATTTGAATTTGTAATGATATATTCAGATAGAGATGCATTAATTACTATGTTTCTCTATCTGAATATTCTACATTTCTTCCAATAAATCCATGATAGGCTCTATATAAGCTTCAGACCAGCCTTCAACAATATTTTCATAGGCATCGTCAGGTATGTTGGTATGTCTGATTTCAACAGATGTAGCATCTTTGTCTGCATGTAGCTTAATAGTTACAATTGAAGGTTCTTCTTGTTCTCCGAAATACCACTGTTGTACAATCTTTTTTTCTTTTTCAATTTCAAGATTTTTACCAGTAATATTACCTTCATACAAAGAAAATTCAGTTCCAACTTGGTCATCCATTATTGCATCATCTCCCGACCATAATTCTATCATGTTAGGATTAACAATGGCATTGTATACATCCTGAACGGAAGCTTGTATTTTATAATATTTTTTAAATTCTTTCATGGTAATTTCAATATTCGTAAAGTTAAGGAATAAAATAGTAAGGGCAAAAATGTAGTTTAGTGTATGAAGTTTTAATTGTAAATAATAGTTAGGAACTATTTTAAAAAGTAAGTTGCATACTAGTATGACAGTTGAAAAAAAATAAAATCTATCAAATAGCTTTAAAAATGGAGTTTTATAGTAGGTTTTTGCATCATTGATATACTATTCTTGTAAAAATATTAATATTTTAGTATACTTGTAATACAGTATTGCGTATAACGATCAAAACAGTATTGTAAGATTAGTTTTACGTGTAGAAATTAGCCAGCTAGCTATCCCACATTTAAAATTATTGAACTTCTTAATTTCATTCAAATTAGGTATTGTTTAGCATAATAAACAATCAACCTAAACTAACAAATTACTTTTTTAAGGCTATGAGAAAAATTATCACCCTATTGTTTTTGCTATTTTCAATACAAGGAGTCTTCGCTCAAGTATTTAAAGATAAAGAGGCATCCCTTCGAATAAAGGGTGCTGATTACATAAATATAAATTCCAAAAGGAAAACTCCAGATCATATTCAGTTGTCAAGTGAAGTAAGTGCGCTTAGTTCAGCTTCATGGCTTAAGTCGTCATTAAAGCTTTCGTCTTCGCAAGAATTTTTACTCATTAAAGAAGAAGTTGATCAATTAGGCTTCGCGCATCTTAAATATCAGCTCTATTATAAAAAAATACCTGTTGAAGGCGGGACTTATAATTTGCGTGCAAAAAATGGGTTAATAAAAAATGCGAATGGAGCTTTTTTTACTGAATCATCAATCTCTACAGAAACCTCTATTTCAGAAGTTGCAGCTTTTGATAAAGCAATCTCTTATTTTAATGCAGAAAAATATTATTGGCAAGAGGAGAATACTCTTTTCCCTGAACGTCCTAAGGGAGTATTAACTATTTTGCCAGAAAATGACACTTATGTTCTTTGTTATAAATATGATGTATTTTCTTTGGTACCTAATCGTAGAGAATATGTATATGTTGAGGCAAAAACTGGTGCAATTTACAAAACGGTAAATAGAATACATGAAGGAGATGCAACAGGGACAGCCGTTACAAAGTATAGTGGAACCAAACAAATAACAACGGATTCTTATAATGGTGTTTATCGTTTAAGAGAAACGGCAAGAAAAGTTGAAACATACAATCTGCAAAATTCTACTAGTTATTCAAGCGCAGTTGATTTTACTGATGCTGATAATAATTGGAATACTACAACTAATCAAGATAATGCTGCTTACGATGCTCACTTTGGAAGTGAGGCAGTATATGATTTTTATAAAACTAAATTTAATCGCAATTCTTATGATGGTGTAGGCGCAAAATTAATCAGTTATGTGCATTATAGTTACAATTATGTTAATGCATTCTGGAATGGAAGTTACATGACATACGGCGATGGTGATGGAAGTAGTTATACAGCATTGACTTCACTGG
>JANOTP010000198.1:0-2524 GCA_031416415.1 Cytophagales bacterium
TGCTGCCACAGGTGCAAATGCGGGCTTTATTTTCAAATGGAAAACAGATGACTCTTCAACTATATTAAGTACTACTTCAGCTTTAGGGGTGACTTATCAAGGTCCCGATACTGTTAATTATGTTGTAATTGTTCAGAGCAATTACACCAGTCCAGCCTTAATTCCTCTTAACGGTTGTATAAATTCAGATACCATTGAAGTCCGATCGATCAGTGATAATACATTGTTGTATGTACCAAATGTATTTTCACCCAATGCTTTTGACGTAGAAAATCAAAAACTAAAAATTTACGGAGATAATTTGTTAGACGATGGATTTAAGATGATGGTATTTAATAAATGGGGAAACCTAATGTATGAATCTACAAATTTAATGGATACTAAAATTAACGGTTGGGACGGTGGTGCTAAGATAGAGGGTGTTTACACCTATGTAATTTTAGGCAAATTCAAAAACGGAAAAGATGTGAAGGAAAGTCCTTATAACAAAGGGACGGTTAGTTTGATTAAGTAGAAATAATTTTCATTAATTATTTCTACTTACTATTATTTATTTATTTTTAGTTTTATCAGCATGGAGAAAATAAATTTTAAAGTATATCTATTACTTATTTTTATACTATTAAGTAATTCTGTTTTTGCGCAAACGGTTCAACTTTGCATTAAAATAAATGGAGTCCCGATGCCCGCAAGTAGAGTAGCAAAGATGTGTTTAGGAAATACGGTCACACCATCTTCCTTATCGAAAGTAACGTTAGCCGCTACCAATTGTGCTACTACACCTGAACTAAATGTTACTATAAGATGGAAAAATTTAGACGTAGCACCATATACTGACTCTACTGATAATGTTATTACAGCTAAAAGCGTAGGAAGATGGGAAGCTACTATTACAAACAACACTAATGCTTCCATAACCAAAGATACTGTATTTCTTACTTACCATTCTGCTATAAGTATATTTATGGTTGATAGTCTATATAAACCAAATGCCCCTCCTGGGGCACCTGCTGGATGTCCTTTAAATACCTTTAATTTAACCTCTACTCCTTCGGGTCCTGTTACAGGTTATCAATGGTATCATTATTCTCCACAAGATATAATTATAGGTGCTACCAATTCTTCTTTTAATATCAATAAAAGAAATACTTATTATATAGTAGAAGCCAATGACATAAATGGTTGTGTGGTAGCTGATACTTCAACATCATATTTTAATCAACGACCAACTTTAGATGTAAATGTTGGACCAGATCCTACTATATTTTGTGAAGGGAATAATTTTATGCTTGGAAGTTCTGTAATTCCGGTTCAACCTCCAAGTACTTTTATAAACCCTTATACTACTTATTGGGGATATAAACAGGGTAATACAATTGTAAATCTAGGTTCAAAAATAACAAGTGCTGCACCTGCTTCTTCAAATAAACTTTCTACTCCTGAATCTGTATTTCCTCCTGGAGGTACTAGTAGATTTTTTATTAGAGTATCTTTATTTCCCTACTGTGATAATACTGATACAGTTGTTATCATAACGAAACCGCTTCCCGTAGTAAATATTGGACCTGCATCAAAGCTGGTTTGTTTTGGTTCTGATTCAACTTTAAAATCTACTATTTCCGTAGGAACCGCACCTTTTATTTATGCTTGGTCGTCTTCTCCTTCTCCTACGGTTACTTATCCAGCTACTGCCAATCTAACTATAACCCCTGCTGTTACTACCACCTATACCTTAAGCGTTACCGATGCTAATAATTGTGGTGCCGGAACTGATAATATAATCATAAATGTAAATCCTAAAATTAATACTACAGTGTCAAACGATACAACCATCTGTAGAAGTCCGGCAGGAATAGCTAACATGCAGGCCACGGCTTCTGGCGGGGTTGGTTCACTCACTTATAAATGGTTGCCTGTTTCAGGATTATCCTCTTCTACAAGTTTAAGCACTACAGCATTACCTGTTTTGCCCGCTTCTATTTCAAATACAGTGTATACTTTTATTGCTACAGACGCCAATAGTTGTCCTAGTCTTGGAGAATCTTTAACGGTTAATTATTTCGTTCCAAGTATAGCAGCGATAGCAGAGCCTGCTATTATTAGTGAAACAAAATCTCTTGAGATGAATGCTGCCACAGGTGCAAATGCGGGTTTTATTTTCAAATGGAAAACAGATGACTCTTCAACTATATTAAGTACTACTTCAGCTTTAGGGGTGTCTTATCAAGGTCCCGATACGGTTAATTATGTGGTAATTGTTCAGAGCAATTATACTAGTCCAGCCTTAATTCCTCTTAATGGTTGTATAAATTCAGATACTATCGAAGTCCGATCGATAAGTGATAATACATTGTTGTATGTGCCAAATGTATTTTCACCCAATGCTTTTGACGTAGAAAATCAAAAACTAAAAATTTACGGAGACAATTTGTTAGACGATGGATTTAAGATGATGGTATTTAATAAATGGGGAAACCTAATGTATGAATCTACAAATTTAATGGATACTAAAATTAACGGTTGG
>JANOTP010000199.1:0-4055 GCA_031416415.1 Cytophagales bacterium
AAATTTTTAATATTTAGTTAATGGAATAATAATTAATGTTTGAACATACATTGCTCTTTTTATCGTATTAAATTATCAAGAATCGTCTGTATTATTGCAAGAATATTTCGTTAAGGAATTGTAAAAAACGTGTTATTAGAGATTATCAAAAAGTCAATAGCCTTGATAAGTTTTTTTAGTATTTTTTTTTTTACAAATTTGTCATCCGCTTAGTGAACAAGGGCCTACTTATTAAAATTACTTATGAATATGATTGATATAAAAGACTGTAAATCAACTTGGAATAACTGTTTATCCGTCATTCGGGAGATGGTTGGTGACCAAAGCTTCAAGACATGGTTTGAGCCTATAGTGCCTTTATCTCTGACTAATAACGTATTAACAATTCAAGTACCAAGTCGTTTTTTTTATGAATGGTTAGAAGAACATTATGTTCATGTTTTAAAAGATGCAATTCATGCCGAGTTAGGGGCCTCTGCAAGACTAGAATATACCATTTCTACCGATGGTAAAATGGTTGAAAACAACAAATTATATAACATCAATTTACAATCTGGTAACAAACCAGGCTATAAAAATTCTGATTCAGCTACAAAATCTTATTCTGATTCCAACGATACAAGACAATTTGGATTCGATGTTCAATTAAATACTCAATATCAGTTTGAAAATTTTATTGAAGGTGATTGTAATAGACTTGCTCGTTCTTCGGGCTTTGCTGTTGCTAAGAAGCCAGGTTCTACTTCTTTTAATCCACTAATGCTTTATGGCAAAGTAGGATTGGGTAAAACACACCTTGTACAAGCAATAGGAAATTACATTAAGAAAAATCACGAAGGAAAATCTATCCTTTATGTTTCTTCTGAAAAATTTGCAAATCAATTTATGGAAGCAGTAAAGAATAATAGCATTCGCGATTTTTCTAACTTCTTCTTAAAAACTGATGTATTGATTTTGGATGATGTACAATTCTTTGCAAACAAAGAAAAAACACAAGAAGTATTCTTTCATATTTTCAACGATCTTCATCAGTCAGGTAAGCAAATTATCATGACAAGTGATAAAGCTCCTAAAGATTTAGCCGGTTTTCAAGAGAGACTTCTTTCTCGCTTTAAATGGGGGCTTACAGCCGATCTTCAAACACCAGACTTCGAAACTAGAGTTGCTATTATTCAGAAAAAATTGGAATTAGAGCAGGTAGAAATTCCGGCAGATGTTTTGGAATATTTAGCTTACAGTATTGATACCAATGTTCGTGAACTAGAAGGTGTAATCATCTCTATGGTAGCACAAGCTTCTTTAAACCAGAAAAACATTGATCTTGAATTAGCAAAACAAACAATACAAACAATTGTTCAGAATGTAGATGCAGAAGTAGGCATCGACTATATCATGAAGTTTGTATCCGAATACTTTACCGTTACCATCGAACAAATGAAGGATAAGACTAGAAAGCGTGAAATTGTAGTAGCACGTCAGGTCTCTATGTTCTTTGCTAAAGAATATACTAACATGTCTTTAAAATCAATTGGAAGTAATTTTGGTAACAGAGATCACAGTACCGTAATTCATGCCATTCAATCAGTAAATGACTTGATGGATACCGATAAGAAATTTAATGCCACAATGCAGGACTTAATGAAGAAAATAAAACTAAAAGCAATTTAATTTCATCACCTGTGATACTCCGAAAAAACCTCCCTTATTTAAGGGAGGTTTTTTTTATGAACAGTAAAAGTGTAATTTTATTGAAGTTGGCGTTTTATCTCAACCTATCAACTGACTTTACCAGGGTCTCATCCTTTTTAATAAAATGTTTCGCTACCATTACCAATAAACTAGAAACGATAGGAAGAAAATAACCTATTCCATAATTCCCTGCAGATTTGTTATTCATCATTTCTTTAGCAACTGGAATGGCTATAAAATAAGTGCCTAAAATTCCAAGAGTAAATAATATTAAAAGATTGCACAGGAGTAATTGTAAAGGTCTGTTGTTGTATTTAAAGATTATAAATATAGCAAGTCCAATACAGATAGAGATTAATCCACCTATATAATATACCGTTTTAGCATTGGGTAAAAGACCTGCATAGATTTCAGGGACTTTCAAATTTATGGAGAAAGCTGTAAGCTCAACGGGAAAATTCCCTGTCGTATTAGTCCAGATGGGAACAAATAGATTGACTGTTAGTAAAATAGCAACTCCTGCTAATAGGAGTGATTGGATTCTTTGTATCATTCTTAAAGATGGTTTATATTTAGGCAAAATAAACAGAATTTCGAATAAAATAGTAATTCGTTAGCAAATTTCATTTTGAGGTATTTTCTAGATATAGCATATAAAGGGACTAATTATCATGGATGGCAAATTCAACAGAATGCTCATAGTGTGCAGCAAGAACTTGAAAATGCTCTTGAGAAAATATTTACAAAAAAGATAGAAACTTGTGCAAGTGGTAGAACAGATACAGGAGTGCATGCCGAACAACAGATGGTGCACCTAGATTTAGAGGAAGAGCTTACCGATAATCATGTTTTTAGGTTGAATTGTATACTTCCTAAAGATGTCTCTATAAAAAATTTCTTTCCTGTTAAAGATACTGCTCACGCTAGATTCGATGCTAGTTCTCGATCGTATGAATACCGAATTACTAAAGTTAAAAATCCTTTTTTAATTGGAACAGCTTATCATATGGATAGGATACTCGATATAAATAAAATGAATGAAGCCGCTACGTTGCTTCTAAATCATCAAGATTTCGAATCGTTAAGTAAGGTACATACGGCTGTAAAAAATTTTCTTTGTGATATGTATTTTGCACGTTGGAAAGAAAAAGGAGATATGCTTATTTTTGAAATAGAAGCGAATAGATTTCTTCGTGGAATGGTTCGAACTATTGTTGGCTCGCTTCTTCCAATTGGTTTAGGAAAAGCATCAATTGAGGATTTTAATAAAATGATAGTTTCTAAAAACCGCAGAAATGCTGGACCTGCAGCTCCATCCGAAGGTTTATTTTTAACTAGAATAAAATATCCTGATAGTATTTATTTAGAAGGATAAGGGTATTATTTTTTAGCAATTTTTAACCCTTGGTGCTTTTTTGTAATAGTATAAAATGAAATTAAATCTAAGTCCTTTTGAAAAAAGGCATATGTATAAATCGGATCAATATACATAGCAAGGGAATAGTTATAATAGGCTTCTTTTAGATTTCCTGTTTTTTGTAACAGGAGCGCCTTTTTTAAATAGGCTTCAGTATAAAATGGATTTATGTTAATTGCTAGATCAAAGTCTTGTATAGCTTCTGATAATAATCCGCAAGCTGCATTAGCCTCACCCAGTAGTTTATAAGCCTCATAAGATCCAAGATTTAATCGTATGGCTTGATTAAAATTGGAGATCGCGAATTCGTATTCTTGTTCTTTTAGTTTAGCTATGCCTTTGTTTAGAAATAATTCTGAAGCAAAAGCATTCATTATACTAGCTTCGGAATATATATATGCTGTTACATTTTGACTTTCAATTATAGGTTTTATCTGTAAAATAATACCCTCTTTGTTTTTCCCAATGCTTATTTTTGTAAAAATCAGAACTACCAATAGCCAACCCAAATATCTCTTCATAACATTAATTTATCTTACTACTTATACGAAAATTGGTTAGTCTAAGTTCTTGTAAATTAGGCTAAAACCTTACAGTTTATTTTGCCTTTTCTTTGCTATTACTATTAGTTTCAGTAGATTAATGGCTCTATTTATTGTTGTTTCTTGTATTTGTAACTTTTTCTTTTAACTTTGCGTATAAATAACGCAAACATGAGTAAAGAACAATTTTCATATCAATATGAACGACCTGCTCTCACAGTAGACTGTGTTGTATTTGGATATGAGGAAGAAGTATTAAAAGTATTATTAATTAAACGTGATTTAGAACCTTATAAAAGTATATGGGCACTTCCTGGTGGATTTGTTAGAATTAATGAAACGTTAGAGGATGCTGCAATCCGTGAGTTGAAAGAGGAGACATCGGTAGAAAATATATACATGGAGCA
>JANOTP010000200.1:0-8452 GCA_031416415.1 Cytophagales bacterium
CATGTCTAGCGCCTCTTTAACTAATACGATTTGGGTATGGCCTCCACTTACGGTAAGACAAAGGAAAGGGAATGAAGGTTTTGGCTCGTCTATGAAATGAGCCAAAATATGTGCTTGCATATGATTTACCTCAATCAAAGGAATTTTTAATGCTAGGGCCAGCGATTTTGCAAAAGAAACCCCAACTAGCAAAGATCCTAAAAGACCAGGCCCTTTTGTAAAAGAGACGGCATTTAGCATAGATTTTGTTATATTAGCATCACGAATAGCCTTGTCTACGACAGGCACAATATTCTGTTGATGGGCACGTGAGGCAAGTTCGGGAATTACACCTCCATATTGCTCATGTACGGATTGTGTAGCTACTACGTTAGAGAGTATCTGTCCATCACATAAAACAGCTGCCGAGGTTTCGTCACAAGAAGATTCTATGGCAAGAATATAAGTCATTAAATTTTTGAAAAAGAAAATTAATATAGTCACAAAGTTAGTAAAAGGTTTATTTAAAGTAAGCCTTGTTACCCTATTGTGTCTATTTTTATTGTTTTTTCTTGTAGCAGGGGCGGTTCAAGTGCCTACTATACAGAATTATATGGTAGCGAGAGCGACAGATTATGCAGAAGAAATTACGGGTTATAGAGCTTCCATTGAAGGAATACATATAGATTGGTTTGATCTTTTAGTTTTAGAAGAGGCTGTTTTGTGGGATCAGCAAAATTCTAAAATGATTTATTTAGGGGAGGCAGAAATAGATTATACAATTCTATCTTTACTAAAAGGGGATATTTATTTTGATAACATCACCTTGCGCGATGGAGAAATTAATTTGGTTCGTTATAAAAATGTAGAAGGACTGAATATTACAGAGTTTATATGGAAGATTCAGGAGCTGTCCACTCCCAAGGTAAAAAGGGTTGGGCCTCCTGTCGCCGTTACAATTCCTAGGTTTACACTCGACAATATGTTGTTTAGTTATAACGATCGTAGGGAATCGTTAATGGAAGGCGATGAGTTTGATCATAATCATTTTACGCTCGATAGTATTCATGGTGATGTTACAGAAGTATATGCAGTACTGGATACGATAATGCTGAAGGCTCATAATTTGAAAGTGAACTTGCGGGAATCTCATTTAAAAGTAACTGAATTAAATACTTCGTTTCTTCTAGACAAACATCAGATAATTTGTAGTGATTTATTTGCCAAGGTTGGAGAGTCGGAGATACATGATTATTTCCGATTTAGCTATAAGGATATAAATGACATGAGCGATTTTAATGAAAAAGTCGATGTACTTGTTCGCTTAAAAGAATCAATTCTATCAGTTAAAGATATTGCACATTTCGCCCCTTCGTTAAAACATATAAAAGATAGAATTTTTTTGTCAGGGACTATGAAAGGTAAAGTCAATAGATTTAGAATTGATAGTCTAGATGCTTATTTTGGTAAGTCAAGCCGTTTGAAAGGGAAAATGAATTTTGATGGACTTCCTAATATTTCGGAAACCTTTATGGATATAAGACTTTCAACGTTTAATGTTACCGCAAAGGATTTGGTACAATATTCAGGAATTTCATCGTATAGTTTTTTAACCAAATTCGGAACAATAAATGGGAAGGGAGAATTTACTGGTCTTACAAGTGACTTTGCGTTGAAGGGTAATTTTAATACAGGGCTAGGCTATCTCACATCTGATATTCATTTTAAAATTAATAATGATGGAAAAATTAAATCTAAATATGGTGGTGCAATAAGTTCTAAAAATTTTAATCTAGGAAAACTTCTTGGTACAGACTTGATTCAAAAAATCGATATGAATGGCAAATTAAATGGAGAAGGTTTTGAAATGGATAAAGCCCAATTCAATCTTGAAGCTGCCATTAGTAGAATTGGTATTTATAATTACGATTATAAAAATATTGAAACAAATGCAAAATTCTCAGAAAATTTTTTCGATGGATATATAAATGTAAATGATTCTAACTTAGTACTCAATGCTACAGGTAAGATTAATATGAAAAATTATCCAGAAGAGTTTGACATAGTTGGTGTGATTGAAAAAGCCAATTTAGAAAAACTTCATCTTACTGATGTAAAAACTCATTTGAGCTCTTCTTTTAATTTGGATTTCAAAGGTACCGATGTTGATAGTATAATTGGTAAAGCGGAATTGAGGAATACTAATATCGTTTCGAATGAAAAAGAATTATTCGTAAAAGAAATTACTCTTAATATAGATAAGAATAGTGAAGGGAAACAGATTTATTTAAATTCAGACCTCGCAGATGTAGATATGAAAGGCGATTTTCAAATGACAGAACTTATCTCTGATTTGAGCGTTTTTTATAAAGAGTTTAAGTTGTTTTTGTACAATGATAAAAAACAAATAGAAGAGTATTATTTATCGAAAATAAAAACAGACAATAGAAAGTACAAAAATGAGTTTTCGTTTAATTTAAAAAATATAAATACGGTAATGGAATTGTATTATCCAGGAATTTATGTTGCCCATAATACTAAAGTCATGGGTGAATTTTCTTCAGGAAAAACTACTCGTTTTAATTTATATTCTACCATTGATAGTTTATTTTATAATGGAAATGAGATGTATCAAAATACGATTGATGTTTCCTTGTCTAAACTTATAGATAGCTCAAATGTTTTGGCTACAGCATATATAACTTCGGGAAAACAAAATTTTAAAAATTCATTACAAACAGAACGCTTTGTTTTTGAAAGTCAATGGAGTGAGGATATTATTGATTTTTCTACTACACTTGCTCAAAAAGGAAATTCCAACAAGGGTACCTTGAATGGTAGCATAAATGTTAAAGATGAGTATAAACAATTGTCATTTAAAAATTCCAATTTCGATATTCTTGATGAGCACTGGATTATTTCAGATTCAAACAGTATTAATTTTAATAAAAACAATCTTACATTTAACTATTTCAATGTTTTTAATAAAACACAATCCATAAAAGTTATGGGAGATTTTTCTACAGAAGTAGACAAACAAGCAGCCCTTATTATTGAAAATTTCAATTTGAATAATCTTAACCCATTACTGGATTATAAATTAAAAGGAGTAGTAGATGGAAAGGTATTTGTAAGAAATATTTATAAAGATTTAGATCTTGACGGAGGCTTTTTTATTAAAGGCTTTAGTGTAGATGATTTTATATTTGGAAATATTGATGGTACTGCTGATTGGATTGAAAAGGAGAAACAATTAAATGTAAACATTGATATTTTTCGTGATAATTTTAAAGCAATTACGATTGCAGGAAATATAAAACCTCCCACTGTAGACCATAAAGAAATTATTAATCTTCTGGCAAGTTTTAATTCGGCTGATCTAGGTTTTATTTCACCCATACTGAAAGGTGTGATGAGTGACATATCAGGGACCGTAAATGGGAATTTAAAAATAACAGGAAGCTTTAGCGATTTGCGTCTAAGTGGTGAAGCCAATGTAGATAAAGGTGCATTCAAAATTGACTATCTAGGAAGTTTATATAAATTCAGTGATAAAATTTATTTTACAGAAGATCAAATTAAATTTAAAAATACTATTCTGACAGATGTAAATGGTAATCGCGCCACTATAAAAGGTGGTATTTCTTACGATGGTTTTAGGAATTTTTTAGTAGATATTAAAGGAGATTTTAAAAATTTCAAAGTACTGGATACTAAAGAAAATGACAATAGCTCGTTTTATGGAACAGCAAATGTTACTGGAGATTTTAGTCTTTTTGGCCCTTTTGAAGACTTGGAAATTAGAGCAAATGCTAAGTCTACAAAAGGTACAAAAATATTTATACCACTTACCGGCGATGGAGATATTTCTAGAAAAGACTATATAAAATTTATTTCTAAAAAAGATATAGCAATAAAAGTAGATGATGCAGCTACTAGCAAGTCTAGGATGCGGATGTTTTTTAATTTGGAAATTACTCCTGATGCGTACACTGAAATTATTTTTGATAAACGAACGGGAGATATTATTCGAGGAAGAGGGGAAGGTAATATAGAACTTCGTTATGACTCCCGAGGCGACATGACTATGTTTGGAAATTATACAATTACAGAAGGTTGGTATAATTTCACATTACTTTCTGGTATTATACCTAAAGAATTCGTTATAGAAAGAGGGAGTAGAATTTCTTGGAATGGCGAACCTTATGATGGGGTGTTGGATATAAAAGCAAGATATCGTTTAGATGCTTCTTTGAAGCCGATTTTTGTGGACACTATACAGAGAGCAAATCCAGAGTTACAACGTTATTACCCTACTGAAGTCGTATTAGGTGTAAAGGGAAGTTTAATGGCGCCGTTGATTAATATGGATATCGATATCTTACGTTATCCTTCCGATCCTCAATTGTCTACTGTCGTTACAGATTTCGAAGCAAAAATAAAAACAAATGATCAGGAGTTAAATAGGCAAGTATTTAGTCTTATCATGTTAAAAAGTTTTACAGCACCTAATAGTTTTATTGGTGTGTCATCGATCGGAGCAGGCAGTGTAAGTGAGCTGCTGACAGGACAATTAAGTCATTTCTTTTCGCAAGCAGATCAAAATTTAGAAGTAAATCTTAATTTAAATAACTTAGATAAAGATGCTCTAAATACCTTAAATGTTAGGCTTTCCTACACCACTATGGCAGGAAGATTGAAGATAACAAGGAATGGGAATTTTCAAAATGCTCAAGCCTCTTCTCAAGCAAATATAAGTAACGTAGCAGGAGAGTGGACGGTTGAATATCTTTTAAGTCAAGATGGAAATTTTAGAATGAAGCTGTTTAATAAAATAAACAACAACTCCCTTATCTCCGCTACTGGAGCAACCAACACTTCTGCAGGAATGAGTTTTATGCACATACAGAGTTTTGATAACCTAAGAGATCTTTTTGGGCGAAGAAGAAGAAGAAAAGAATTGTTAAATAATACGATACTACCACCAACAGATACTACTATTATTCCTCCTCCTGTATTTAAATAATTAAATTGTGACTAATTCAATACCTGTGACTATTTTCTGGTTTAGAAGAGATTTAAGACTACACGACAATGCTGGTTTGTATCATGCATTAAAAAATGGCTTAACTGTTTTGCCTCTATTTATTTTTGATTCTGAAATATTAAATGATCTTAAAGATAAAAAAGATGCAAGAGTAACTTTTATATACGATCAGTTAGCAAAAATACACCTGTCTTTGGTAGAAAAAAAATCTGACATACTTGTTAGATATGGTAAGCCAGAAGAAGTGTACCAGCAGCTTTTAAATGAATTTTCCATAAAGTCCGTATATACAAATCACGATTACGAACCTTATGCAATTCAACGAGATGCGGCTATAAAGGAGTTGTTAGCTAAAAAGGGGATTGAGTTTTTTACCTACAAAGACCAAGTTGTTTTTGAGAAAGATGAAATAATGACCGATGCTGGAAGTCCTTATAAAGTTTATACACCTTATAAAAATAAATGGATTTCAAAGCTTAATGATTTTTATATAAAATCTTATCCGGTAGAAAAATATAGTTCTAATTTTTACACTACACCGCCATTTGCTTTTCCTGCCCTTGAGGATATTGGGTTTCAAAGAACTGCAATTTCTTTACCACCCGATATAGTAAATCAAGGGCTTATAAAAAAATACCACGAGCAACGAGATTTTCCCTTTATTGAAGGTACGTCTAGGTTGGGTATTCATTTTAGATTCGGTACTATTTCCGTTCGTGAAAAAGTAGCCAAAGCTCGTCAGTTAAATGAAATTTGGTTAAGCGAATTGATATGGAGAGATTTTTTTGCACAACTTATGTTTCATTTCCCACATGTCGTTACTGAATCGTTTAGTGCAAAATTTAAAAAAGTATCTTGGCGATACGATGAAGATGATTTTAAAAAATGGTGTCAGGGAAAAACAGGATACCCAATGGTAGATGCTGGAATGAGAGAACTGAATGCAACCGGGCACATGCATAACCGTGTACGCATGGTAGTAGCAAGTTTTTTAACAAAACATCTATTACTCGATTGGCGTATGGGTGAGGCTTATTTCGCAGAGAAATTACTTGATTATGATTTAGCTTCTAATAATGGCAACTGGCAATGGTGCGCAGGAACAGGAGCCGATGCCCAACCTTATTTTAGGATATTTAACCCTACTTCTCAACAGCAAAAATTTGACAAAGATTTTATTTATATAAAAAAATGGGTGCCAGAATTCGGTACTTCGGCTTATCCATTGCCCATGATTGAGCATAAAATTGCTACTGCTAGAGCAAAAGAAGCTTTCTTGGTTTTAGCACAATAAAAAATAGAGGAAAATATTATATACTCCTATTTTAAGTAACTTTGAATAGGATATTTTAAAACTAAATGTCTTTTAAGAATGAAGATTATTTTAAAAACCAGCTTTCTTTTTTTTGTACTATTCGTGATAAAACCGTTGTGTGGCTTTTCGCAAAAAGATACTGCTGTTTCTGGAATTAATAAAAAAAGATTTATTCCTTTGGTAGTTACAGTAGCTGCCACTTATGGCGGTTCATGGATTTTATTAAACGAATTGTGGTATAAAAATTACCCTCGCAGTTCATTTCATTTTTTTAACGACAATCATGAATGGCTTCAAATAGATAAATATGGTCATGCTCAAACTTCTTTTCAGGAAAGTAGGTATGGCGTAGATTTACTAAAATGGTCAGACGTTTCAGAGAGAAAGGCAATTATATACGGCAGTCTTACGGGATTTATATTTCAAACACCGATAGAAATATTTGACGGATTTTCTTCGGAATATGGAGCTTCTGTTGGTGATTTAGTTGCCAATGCTGCTGGATCTGCTATGGTGATGAGTCAGTATTTAGCGTGGAAAGAATTAAGAATTTACATGAAATATTCTTTCCATCAAACTCGATATGCTTCTTTAAGGCCAAATACATTAGGCGATGGGTTAGCACAAGAGTTGTTAAAAGATTATAATGGACAGACGTATTGGCTTTGCGGAAATGTATCTTCTTTCTTAAAAAAGGAATCTAAATTTCCTAAATGGTTTAATATTGCCATCGGATATGGTGGACAAGAAATGGTATATGCTGAAAAATCTGATAATGAATTGAATGGGTATAACCAATACCGTCAATATTATCTTTCTATAGATTTTGATCTTACAAAAATAAAAACCCGTAGCGCATTTTTGAGAAAGGTATTTTATACGGCTAATATGATACACATGCCTGCTCCAGCATTAGAGTTTAATAAAAAAGGATTAAAATTTCACCCATTATATTTTTAAAATGAAAATAGGCGATAAAGTTAGGTTTACCCACGGTAAAGAAGAAGGAAGGATAGTGAAAATTATCGATGCTAAACAAGTAGAAGTAGAGATCGAAGATGGATTTCGAATACCGGCACTGAAAAATGAGCTTGTTGTAGTGGCTGCCGAGGAAAGTCATATCACCCTTGGTTTAGAAGAATCTGATATTATAAGTGCACAACATAAGTGGGAAGGTATTTACATTGCCTTTACTCAGTTCAACGATCAAATTTATGAATTGAACTTAGTAAACAATACGAGTTTTAAAACTTTTTTTGTAATAGGAGAAGAGAAAGAAAATAATTACAAAGGAGTGTTTTCGGGTTTTGTAGAAAAAGATTCTTTTAAAAAATTGAGCGAAGTAAATATAAAGGACTTTGAAAATTGGCCAGAGTTTATAATTCAATTATTGTTTTTCTCTTATGGAGAATCTGAATTTCATCCTCCCTTGTTGAAAAAATTACGTTTCCGTTCCGCGTCATTTTTTAAAAGTAAGAAATTGGCTCCCGTTATAAATAAAGAAGCCTATTTGTTTCGACTTGATTTGGATGCCATGAAAATTGATGCAAAGGCTTTGGAAGAAAATATGACGGAAGGGAAAGTTGTAGTTAATTCAAAGCCCGCTATTGACCGTCCTGCAAGAGAAATAGACCTGCACATTGAAAAGTTGACCGATCAACATGCAGGAATGAGTAATACAGCAATGCTTACACTTCAATTAACCACGTTTCAAAACAATCTTGACAATGCCTTGGCTACTGGAATGGATGAGATTGTTTTTATTCATGGAGTAGGAAATGGAGTGTTAAAAAAAGAGATCCATAAAGCATTAAGCAGTACGAAAACCATTAAATTTTTTCAAGACGCTCAAAAGGAAAAGTTCGGTTATGGTGCTACTTTGGTAAGGTTGAAATAATTTAAGTTAGATTATTCTTAATCCTCTTTTGATTTAGTTATTATCAAAAGGATATTATTTACTAATTTCTAGAAAGTGATTATTTAATGTAGGATTTATTCTTCTAATAACTCATGACTCACTACTAAAAATTCACTACTTTTTTCACTATATTTGCACAAAGCAAGCCGTCTTATCGCTCTGAAAGGGGAGGAAAGTCCGGGCAACACAGAGT
>JANOTP010000201.1:0-21443 GCA_031416415.1 Cytophagales bacterium
AATACAAAAAATACAACGCCCCAAAACAAAAATATTTTATTCATACCCCAACCGCTTTTTTAATAAACGACTGTAAATTGATATAAGGTGGCTTCCTCTTATATCAATTGTAGAAAACAAACGTAATGAGAGTAATATTAGTATAATTGAGAAAAAATTTCATCCTATTAACTAAAGTCTATTCTGACCTAAGTTTTAGTTTTATTGAATTTAGTATAGTAACAAAAAAGAATGGCTCTATTCCCCTATTTGGTTGTTCAGTCATTGCTTCGGTCTTACAATCCGGCAGTGGGCGGAAGTAAGACCCTACTACGAAGGATTTATTGATTTGTAACATAGTGCCAATTTCACACGGACTCAGGCTTCGTAGCTAACGGATTGCTTCGTCATACTCCGCCGCTGGCGGAGCCATTCCTCGCAATGACTAACTAAATAGGGAAACAGAGTCAAAAAGAATTTATACTTTCTCTGCCAAATCCATCCAACGCATAGATTTTTCTTCTACCGAAGTTGCGATTTTTTCAATCTCTGCAGACCAATCTGCTAAGTCCTGATAGCTTCCTTTTCCTGAATTTAATTTTTCTACTAAATCAGCTTTTTTAGCTTCTAATTTTTGAATGTCTTTTTCAAGATCGTCGTATTCTTTCTTTTCTTTAAAAGACATTTTTTTAGAAGAACTCCCTAATTCATCGTTTGTAACTTCTTTTTTAGTTTCTGCAAACGTAGAATTTGTGATAGACGGTTTCGCATTACCTAATTTTGTTTGCTCTTCCAACTCTTCTCTGTAATCGGTATAGTTACCGTTAAAAATTTTCACATGTCCATCTCCTTCGAATACAAACAGCTGCTCTACTAGTCTATCCATAAAATAACGATCGTGAGAAACAATAATAAGACAGCCACCAAAATTCATTAGAAAATCTTCCAATACATTTAATGTTGTTAAGTCAAAATCATTGGTGGGCTCATCGAGCACAAGGAAATTTGGATTCTTAATCAAGATACGCATAAGGTGTAAACGCTTGCGTTCACCACCACTTAATTTTGAGACAGGAGTATATTGTAATGCAGGAGGGAAAAGGAAATATTCAAGGAATTTTGACACTCCAATAGTAGTTCCATCGCCTAATGTTATGTATTCTGCAATCTCTTTTACAACTTCGATCACACGCATATCTTCTTTCATCTCAAGACCTGATTGAGAAAAATATCCAAAGAGTGTAGTTTCACCTTTGTCTAAACGTCCTTTGTCAGGTGCCAACTCACCTGTGAGCATATTAAGAAGCGTTGATTTACCCATACCGTTTTTTCCAACAATACCGATACGATCTTTTTTCTTGAAAATGTAAGAGAAATCTTCTACTATTTTTTTGTCACCAAATTTTTTAAAAATATGTTCAACCTCGATTACTTTATTTCCTTGACGAGTTTGTTTTATATTCAGTTCTAATTTTTGTACTTCTTCTTTGCCTGCTGCTTTTTCTTTCAAATCACCAAAAGCTTCAATTCTATACTTCGCTTTGGTACCTCTAGCTTTTGGTTGACGACGCATCCACTCAAGCTCTTTCTTCATTAAGTTACGCGCTTTTTCTGTAGTAGACTGAAGTTGTTGTTCACGTTCTGCTTTTCTTTCTAAGAAATAACTGTATCCTCCTTTGTATCGGAAAATTTCACCTCTATCCAATTCAACAATTTCTGTACAAACTTTATCAAGGAAATAACGATCGTGGGTAACCATTAATAAGGTTGTATTTTGAGTAGAAAGAAAACCTTCTAACCATTCAATAGTATCTAAGTCAAGGTGATTGGTTGGCTCATCCATGATAAGCAAATCGGGCAAATCAATCAATACACGTGCCATGGCAACCCGCTTTTTTTGTCCCCCAGAAAGAGTTTCTACTGTCTGCTCCTGATTCTGAATACCCATGTAACTAACGATTTGTTTCACTCGTTGATCGTAATCCCAAGCATTAAGCGCTTCCATACGTTCCATTGCTTTTTGGAATGCGGCTTCGTTTTCGGGATTTTCTATTGAAAGTTCGTATGCTTTAATCGCTTTTACAATTTCGCTATTAGGATTAAATAATGCCTCCGATACTTTTTGACCTGCTATAAATTCAGGGTCCTGATCTAAAAAACCGATGGTGATATCTTTGCTCATTGCTACCTGTCCGCCGTCAGAAGTAACTTTCCCCGCTAATATTTTAAGCAAAGTAGATTTCCCAGAACCATTTACTCCTACAAGTGCAATTTTTTGACCACGGCCTACTCCAAAGTTTATATTTTGGAAAAGCCAATTTTCATTATACGACTTGGAAATGTTTTCAGCAGATAGATAATTCATGAGTATTATTTTTTTAAGAGTGCAAAGATAGGCAAGTTTTATGGAATTAAGGGTTTAGAAGTATGAAAAATCTACTAATAGACTTATAAATAAAAAAATAGTGCTACCTTTTTTAAGCTAAATAAACCTTTTTTAAATTTATACTGTTTGACATCAATATCGTTAAAACGTCCAAATAATTGATTTTTTAGCAACTTATGGTATTCTGAAAAACTTACTTAAATTTGCACGATTCTTATATTATGTCTAAAAAGGTAATTGTAATAGGTAGTGGATTTGCAGGCATAGCCTCAGCAGCCATGCTAGCAAAAAAAGGGTACGATGTTACCGTACTAGAAAAAAACAGTAGTCTTGGAGGCAGAGCTCGCCAGATGGTAAAAGAGGGATACCATTTTGATATGGGACCAAGCTGGTATTGGATGCCTGAGATCTTTGACGATTTTTTCAAACAATTTGGAAAAAAAGCCACCGATTATTATGATTTAGAAAGGCTTGATCCCTCCTATCGTGTTTATTTTGGGCAAGATGATTTTGTTGATATACCCGCTTCTTTAGATGGAGTATTTCAATTGTTTGACAAAATAGAACCAGGTAGTAGTAAAGGACTTGAAAAATTCCTAGACGAGGCTAAGTATAAATATGAAATTGGAATGGGGGAGTTTGTAAATAAACCAAGCCTATCAATATTTGAATTTGTAGATTTGAGAATACTCAAATCACTTTTTAAAATGCAACTGCTTACTTCCATTACAAATCATATTAAACAGTTTACTTCCAATAAAAAATTACTTTCCTTACTTGAATTTCCTGTTTTATTTCTAGGTGCTAAACCTCAAGATACTCCTGCCTTATACAGTATGATGAATTATTCAGATATTGTTTTAGGTACTTGGTACCCAAAAGGAGGAATGTATTCGGTAGTAAAGGCAATGGTAAAAGTGGCGGAAGAACAAGGTGTTAAATTCCTTGTAAACGAAAACGTAGAAAAAATAAATACTGTAAATGGTAAAGCTATTTCTGTTACGTCCAATGGGAAAGAAATTACTACAGACATAGTGGTTGCTGCAGCCGATTATGCACACGTAGATCAGCAATTGCTTGAGAAAGAAGACAGGCGTTATTCACCAAAATATTGGGATACACGAAAACTAGCTCCCTCTTGCCTACTCTATTATTTGGGGTTAGACAAAAAGATGGAAAACATCTTGCATCATACCTTATTCTTTGATGCTGACTTTGAAAAACATGCATCAGAAATATATGACACACCTATGTGGCCTTCTGACCCTTTGTTATACACTTCTTGTCCATCTCAAAATGATCCAAGTTTAGCTCCTCCAGGAAAAGATGTACTTTTTATACTGATACCTGTAGCTGTAGACCTTGTAGACACGGAAGAAATAAGAGAAAAATACTTGAACATGGCTCTAGAAAGAATAGAAAAAAGGCTTGGTCAATCAATCAAACCGCATATTGTTGTGAAAGAAAGTTATGCCTATACCGACTTTGTAAAGGATTATAATTCATTGAAAGGAAATGCTTATGGATTAGCTAATACTCTATTTCAGACCGCTTTTTTAAAGCCTTCAATAAAAAGTAAAAAAGTAAAAAATCTATATTACACAGGACAACTAACCGTGCCAGGGCCAGGAGTACCGCCTTGTATTATATCCGGACAAGTGGTGGCAAATTTGATTGAAAAAGAAAATAAATAAATTTTCTTATCTTGTAAAATTAAAAAATAAAATTTTCCAGTAGGAATAAAAAAAACAATTAAATGAAACAATTATTCGACGACGTAACCTTCAAATGCAGTAAACTGGTTACCAATTGTTACAGTACTTCTTTTTCTCTTGGTACCTATTTTTTAGGGAAAGAATTTAGAATGCCCGTATATGCTATATATGGTTTTGTTCGGTTTGCGGATGAAATTGTTGACTCTTTTCATGACTACAATAAACAAGAACTTCTTGACCGTTTTATTAAAGACACCTATACTGCTCTTGATGAAAAAATTAGTCTTAATCCAATTTTAAATTGTTTTCAGCATACCATTAATAAATACGAAGTAGATAGAAAACTCATTGATACTTTTTTAAAAAGTATGGCAATGGATTTAAATAAAAAAGATTATAACCAAGAAGGGTATGAAGAATATATCCTAGGCTCGGCAGAGGTTGTAGGTCTGATGTGTTTGAAAATATTTGTACGCGGCGATGAGAAAGCTTACCAAGCACTAAAACACGATGCGATGAAACTCGGTTCTGCCTTTCAAAAAATAAATTTTTTGCGAGATCTAAAAGCAGATTATCAAGTAATGGGCAGAACTTATTTTCCAGGATTAGAGATAAGCCAGTTTGACGAAAAAAGTAAAAAAGAAATCGAAAAAGACATACAAAAAGATTTTGATTCTGGTCTTCATGGCTTACGTCAACTTTCTAAAGACTCTCGCTTTGGTGTTTACATTGCCTATACCTATTATCTTTCGTTATTTAGAAAAATCAAAAGAACACCTGCTTCAGTAATACTAAATCAACGAATCAGAGTAAACGATCCATACAAATACATTTTATTCGTATGGTGTTTGATCAAACACAAACTAAACTTAATCTAGTTTTTTTAACTAAAAAATAAAAGAATTATGAAAAATATAGTATCCTTTATATTATTTTCTATTCTACCTCTTTCTCTCTATAGTCAAGGCATGACACTAGAAGAAGCGCGCAAAGTCTATGCTGAATCTATGCATGACAAGGCAACTTGCGAAGCGGCTTACAAGAAAATAGCATCGGTGCAAAACTCAGATAACCATCTTTTAATGGGATATAAAGCGGCAATCACCGTTGCTATGTCTAAACATTTAAAAACTACAAAAGAAAAAATTTCACACTTCAATAATGGCAAGCAGCTAATGGAAAGCTCTATTGTAAAAGATGCCAAAAATGTTGAGTTGCGTTTTTTACGTTTTACTATTCAGTCAAATTGCCCTGCAGTATTAAAATACAACAAGAGTTTGACAACTGATAAACTGTTTATCATTGACAATTTAACTAGTGTTCAAAACACTACTATCCGATCAAGAATAAAAGATTTTTTACTTCAGTCTAAAAATATTACTATAGAAGAAAAACAAAAACTCAATGCTATTTAACAGAACTTTCATAATTGAAAAGTTAAAAAGTCCTGCCTTTTCAATATTTGTCATTTTGCTATTTCATGTAAGTGGACTAATAGGTTTGCATACAAGTTCAAGGGCCTGGTTTCTAGCACTAACTCCTTTAAACTTGCTTATTTCTTTTGTAGCACTGTTCAGGCATGAAAACATAAAGAGTCTAAAACTAATTGGCTTGATGTTACTTATATTTTCACTTGGCTTTTTTTTAGAAGTAGTTGGAGTAAATACAGGGTTAGTTTTTGGAAAATATGTCTATGGACCAGTTTTAGGTGTAAAAATTTTCAACACCCCTATTATGATTGGATTTAACTGGCTGATAATGGTTTTTTGTATTGGGGTAGTAGTGGACAAAACAAATTTTCCCATTCTTATTAAATCCCTAATAGGGGCAACAGTAATGACGGCTGTAGATTATATCATTGAACCTGTTGCAGTTGCCTATGATTTTTGGAAGTGGGAAACAAGTATAATTCCTATTCAAAATTATATTGCATGGTTTATATTTTCGTTTTTGTTTTTAATCATATTTTATAAATTTCGTATCGAAACCACTAATAAAGTTGCTCCGTGGCTATTGATGACACAAATCATTTTCTTTCTTACATTAAATTTATTAATTTAGAGCGTTAAAAAAATCAAACCCCATGCTTTACCTAGTTCATATCAGCGTTTTTCTCTTTGCATTTATTTTAATGGAATTTGCTGCATGGTTTGCTCATAAATATATAATGCATGGCTCCTTCTGGTTTTTACACAAAGATCATCATGATGAAGCTTATACTGTTTTTCAAAAAAACGATAGTTTTGCGCTATTTTTTGCTATACCAAGTTGGTTATGTATTATGTTAGGGGTAATTTATGGTTCCACGATAAGCATTTGGTTTGGCTCGGGTATAGCGGCATTTGGCGTATCCTATTTTGTAGTACATGAAATTTTCATTCATCAAAGAATAAAATATTTCAGAAATTCAGACAATTGGTATTTACGCGCTTTAAGAAGAGCCCATAAAGTGCATCATAAAAAAATAACAAAAGAAGAAGGCGAATGTTTTGGGATGCTTCTGGTGCCATTTAAATATTTTAAAGACGAATTACAGAAAGCTCCAATTCAAAAGTCATGAAATCAGCCTATCTACTGATAATGCTTTTTACCCTCTCCTATCCACTTTACAAAAGTTTCGAAGATAAAATAAATTATTACAGCAAATGGAAAATGGTAATTAAAGCCACTTTACCTGTCGCTTTTCTATTCATACTATGGGACAATTGGTTTACTGCTATTGGAGTATGGAGTTTTAATCGAAATTTTATTATAAACATTTTTATTTATCACCTTCCTATAGAAGAATATCTTTTCTTTTTATTTGTACCTTTTTCTTGCCTTTTTATTTATGAAGTAACTAATTATTTCTTTAAAAATGACCCGCTAAAAAAATATTCTAACCCTATTTCATGGGCACTTATTATTATATCCCTACTACTATCGATATTATATTATGATAGAATTTATCCGTTAGTACTTTTTAGCTCATTAGTTGTAGTCGTATCTATCCATTTATTACTTCTTAAATCAGACTATCTGGGTAAATTCTATTTAAGTTTTTCAATTTGTACAATACCTTTTTTACTCGTTAACGGACTACTCACAGGTTTGCCAATACTATTATACAATGAAAAAAATATTATGGGAATAAGAATTTATACTATCCCATTAGAAGATCTATTTTATGGAATGCTCTACTTATTATTAATCACAAGTTTTTACGAATTTTTAAAAAGAAAAAAAAAAGGGTCAAACCAGATCAGTCTTTAATAACGTATATTTAAATATCATTTTAACCAATAGCGTAAATTAAATCCTTATAACTCATTTCCTATGAAAAATAACTTACTTTTTATCCTCACAGTTTCACTGGTACTATTGTTCAACTCTTCAAAGGCACAAACACAGGAAGAACTGAACACCTTTAACAAAGAGCGTCTTTCTATACAATCGAAAGGTATGGCTGTACTTGGCACTTGGGCCATAGGAAATATTGCAACGGGTATTGTGGGGTATCAATATTCGGAAGGGTCAGTAGCAGAATTACATAAAATGAATGCTATTTGGAATACAATCAACCTCGTATTGGCTGTTCCAGGATATATTGGTGCAAAAAAAGGAAAATTCGACCTTCCTTTTCGAAAAACGTATAAAGAGCAGACTGGTGTAGAAAAAACCTTTTTGTTTAATGCTGGATTAGATGTAGCGTATATATTGGGAGGATTGTACAGTACTGAAAAAGCAAAAAACCAGACGAGTCAATCAAAACATGATACACAGCTAGGTTATGGAAACTCAATTATGTTTCAGGGAGCTTTTTTATTGTTATTTGATGTTACTATGTATAGAATACACGTTTCTCATGGAAACAAAAAACTTGCAGGGTATTTGGACAAAATTGTAGTAGGCCATAATGGTGTAGGATTTAGGCATCAATTTTAATTAGTTTTCTTTTTCTCCGAAAAAAATTATATTTGCTAAACAAGCATATCAAATATAATCATGAGTACAATTATAGCTCCATCCATTTTAGCTGCTGACTTTGCCAATTTGCAAAAAGACATTGAAATGATTAACCTCAGCGAAGCTGACTGGTTGCATGTAGATATTATGGACGGCCTTTTTGTTCCCAATATTTCTTTTGGAATGCCTGTTATGGCTGCAATTCAAAAACATAGCAAGAAACCTCTTGATGTACATTTGATGATTGAAAAACCAGAACGGTATCTTTCAGCATTTAAAGATCTTGGTGCATTTCAACTTACTGTGCATGTTGAGACTTGCCCTCATTTACATAGAACCATACAAATGATAAAAGATTTAGGTTTAAAGGCCGGGGTAGCTTTAAACCCACATACAAATATTAATGATCTTGAATTAGTAATAGCTGATATTGATTTGGTCTGTATAATGTCTGTGAATCCAGGATTTGGAGGACAAAAATTTATTCCCATGACCTACGAAAAAGTAGGTCGACTTAAAGAATTAATTGTGACTAGAGGATCTTCGGCACTTATACAAGTAGACGGTGGAGTGAACGAAGAAATTGGATTGAAATTGACAAAAAGAGGTGTAGACGTTTTGGTTGCGGGAAGTTTTATATTTAATTCTCCAAATCCATTAACAACTATAAGTGATTTCAAGAATAAGGTTACTCAACAATAACAACCCTAACACCACGTTAGTATAGCGCATGTTTTTGAGAATCCTTTCACTACTATTATTGTTATCTAGTTTCCAAAAAACAATCGCCCAACAAGCGATTATTAAAGGTACTATTTCTAGTGAAGAAGGTGAAAAACTTCACAACACAGAAATAACATGGATAGAAGGAAATATCAGTGTTCCTAGCAATGATAAAGGCAACTATTCCATTACCGTAAAGCCTGGCACTGTTACGATCCGCATACGCTATAACAGCTTTAAGGAACAAATTTTTACAGTAGAAATAAAAAACGGTGAAAAACTAACTAAAAACATTGACCTCAAATCTGAAATAAAATCCCTCGAAACGGTTACTGTTGAAGGTAAAAATACAGATCCGTATCGTAACGAGGTTAGTACTTTAAAAATCGACCCTAAATCAGTAAAATATCTCCCTTCTGCCTTTAACGATTTCAATAAAATACTTGCTACTGTTGGGTTGGGTGTAATTAGCAATTCCGAGCTATCTTCCCAGTATGTAGTAAGAGGTGGTAATTTTGATGAAAATCTTGTCTACGTAAACGACATGGAAGTTTACCGTCCTTTTCTTGTAAGATCTGGTCAACAAGAAGGGTTAAGTTTTGTAAACCCTGACCTAGTTTCAAACATAGAATTTTCTGCTGGTGGATGGCAACCAAAATATGGAGACAAACTTTCTTCTGTTTTAGCAATAAAATATAAAGAACCAAAAAAATTTAAAGGCTCTGCTACCGCCGGTCTACTTGGCTTTGCCGCTCATATTGAAAATGCTACAAAAAACAACAGAGTATCCTATATAATTGGAGTTCGGAATAAAAGTTCTCAGTATCTTTTGAATACTCTACCCACAAAGGGCGAATACAAACCAAAATTTTATGATATTCAATCACTCATAGTTTTTGATCTTACAAAAAGAAAAGACTCGTTAGATCTTGAAAAGAGAACTACATTAAGTTTACTTACTACCTACGCAATTAATAAATATAATATACTACCTACTAAAAGCCAGACTACATTTGGTACAATGGATGAGGCACTTCGATTGGAAGTTGTATTTGATGGGAAAGAAACCATGCAATACAATACTATTCAAAACGGATTAAAATTATCACATGTAAACACAGATAGAAAAATAAAACTTGATTTGATTGGCACTGTAATGCATTCTGCAGAACGAGAATTATTTGACATAGAAACGATCTATAAATTATGTCAAATAGAAACAGCGCAAAGTTCAACTGACTTCAATAAATGTATTCTTTCTAAAGGTGCGGGTTCTAACTTTCGTCATGCACGCAACGAATTAAAGGCTACAGTAATAACGCTCTCTCACAAAGGGCAATATGATTGGAATACTAACAACCAACTGCTTTGGGGAATTACTGAAGGAAATGAAATTATTAAAGATAAACTATCAGAATACTCTTTCGAGGATTCTGCTCAATATGTCACTATCACAGAAAAACTTAAAAGCAGTATCAATCTTACGTCTTTCCGCACGCAGGCTTATCTTCAAAACACTTGGCGACCAGATTCCTTGCAAGTAATAACGTATGGCGTAAGAGCTGGTTATTGGACTGTAAATAACCAATTACTTATAAGCCCTAGAGTACAATATGCGCTAAAACCAAAATGGAAAAAAAATATTGTATTTAAACTATCAACCGGAGTATATCAACAGCCTGCCTTTTATCGTGAAATGAGGAGTTATAGTGGTGTAATTAATAAAAACATTAAAGCACAAACTTCTTATCACATTATTATTGGATCGGATTACAATTTTTTAATGTGGAACAGGAAATTTAAATTCATTTCAGAATTTTATTATAAATATTTAACTAATGTAATACCCTACGACATGGACAACGTTAGATTGCGTTACTATGCCTTAAATAATGCTGTAGCGTATGCTACGGGTGTTGATTTCAGAGTAAGTGGGGAATTTACAAAGGGAGAAGAGTCTTGGTTTAGTTTAAGTTTTTTGGATACGAAAGAAGATGTAAAAGGCGATAATCGAGGATACATAAGAAGACCAACGGATCAAAGAGTAACTGCAGGAATATTTTTTCAAGACCATATTCCAAATAATCCTACCCTTAAAATGTTTCTGAATTTTGTTTATGGTACGGGCCTACCCTTCGGTCCGCCAAAATCTGAAATTTTTCGTTCAAAATTTAGTGGACCAAGTTACAATAGAGTAGATATTGGTTTTTCTAAACTCATTAGTTTTCAGGATAAAGAAAAACTTTCACGAAAGGGTTTAGAGTCGCTTTGGATAAGTTTAGAGGTGTTAAATTTACTTGGTAGAGCCAATACAATATCCTATACATGGATAAAAGATTACGACAACAATCAATACGCTGTCCCCAATACACTTTCTGCTCGATTTGTAAATATTAGAATAATCGCTCGTTTCTAATTATTTTCTAATTCAGACTTCCTATAATCTTACTAAAAAAACTTCTTTCTTAACGACTTATCTGGTCACTGAAAAAGAAGCATGTAACTAAGAGGACCTATAAAATTCTCACGATCAGAGATCATGAGAATTTTAATTAATATAGTCGTTTACTTTTTCTCTAAATCTAGAGACGCAGAATTAATGCAGTAGCGCATACCAGTTGGCTGAGGACCGTCTTCAAAGACATGACCCAAATGTGAACCACATTTATTGCAAGTAACTTCTGTACGAATCATACCATAGGCTTTGTCGACATGTTTTGCTACCCCATTACTATCCATAGGAGCATAGAAACTTGGCCATCCTGTACCAGAGTCAAATTTTGTATCCGAACTAAATAATGGGTTGCCACAAACTACACATTTGTAAGTACCTTTTTCCTTATTGTCGTAATACTGACCCGTAAAAGCTCTCTCAGTACCCTTTTCACGACATACATGAAACTGTTCGGGAGTTAGCTTTTTCTTTAGTTCTTCGTCACTTAATTTTATTTCGTCGCTCATTTTTGTAGTGTCTTTTTTACTTGTTACAGATATGATCTTCTTGTTTTCCTGTGCACAGGAGGTCAAAGTAGCACTTAAACAAATCATATAAAAGAAAAGTTTGTTTATCGTTTTCATTCGCTATATTTTTAGTTAACTTAATCTTAACACAAATTTACATACATACGTGCGTAAATATTTGTCGGATTGCTTACCTTTTGAAAAAAACATGTTATATCCGAAAATTAGGGGGATAATCCTCCCATCTTGTATCTAGGCTAAATTAACGTTGAATTATTAGGACTAAAAATGTACAAACACACTATCGGATCAAGAGTTTATACTTTTGGCAGCCTGAAAGAACTTCTTGCCAAAGCTACACCTTTGCGCTCAGGTGATCAATTAGCGGGGATAGTTGCTAACTCTTATGAAGAAAGGATAGCGGCTCAAATGGCATTGGCTGAATTGCCTTTAAAAATATTCTTAGAAGACCTTCTTATTCCGTATGAGAAAGACGAAGTTACACGTCTTATTATTGATAGCCATGACTATAAAACATTTCATATCATCAGTCATTTAACGGTAGGTGATTTTAGAAATTGGCTATTATCAGACAAAGCCGATAGTGAAACACTGTCTAAAATAAAATTTAGCATTACTCCTGAAATGGCTGCTGCTGTTTCAAAAATAATGAGTTTACAGGATTTAATACTAGTAGCTTCAAAATGTAGAGTAGTAACTGCTTTTAGAACAACCATTGGTCTTCCAGGGAGATTCTCAACACGCTTACAACCTAATCACCCTACCGACGACCTAAAAGGAATAGCAGCTTCATTGATCGATGGCCTTATGTATGGCAGTGGAGACGCTGTAATTGGTATAAACCCGGCCTCAGATAATATAAAAACCACTATTAAAATTCTAGAATTAATTGATTCGATTCGAGAAAAATATTCTATTCCAATTCAATCTTGTGTCTTAAGTCATATTAGTACTACTCTAGAAGCTATAAAATTGGGAGCACCCGTAGACTTAGTCTTTCAGTCGATCGGTGGTACAGAAGCGTTGAATAAAAGTTTTGGAATTACGCTATCCCTTTTAAAAGAAGCCCATCAGGCAGCTAGTAAATTAAAGCGAGGTAGTGTTGGAAATAACTTCATGTATTTTGAAACGGGACAAGGTGCTGCCTTATCGGCAAATGCACATCATGGAATAGATCAACAAACACTTGAGACTAGAGCCTATGCTGTGGCTAGAGCTTTTGACCCTTTACTTGTTAATACTGTAGTGGGATTTATAGGTCCAGAATATTTATACAACGGAAAACAAATCATTCGAGCAGGACTTGAAGATCATTTCTGCGGAAAACTTTTAGGATTACCAATGGGATGTGATGTTTGTTATACCAACCATGCTGAAGCCGATCAAGATGACATGGATAATTTACTTACCCTTCTCGCCGCAGCAGGGTGTAACTTTATAATGGGAGTACCCGGAGCTGACGATATAATGCTCAATTATCAAAGCACTTCATTTCATGATGCTTTATATATTCGTAAATTACTAAATTTAAAACCAGCACCTGAATTTGAAAAATGGCTAGTAGAAATGGGAATTTTAGATAAGAATATGAAGTTACTTAGCAATACAAAAGGAACTAATAAACTACTTGAAGATGCTGCCGGAGCAAAATAATATAGAAAAGGACAATTGGGATTTTCTCCGCAAACATACCGCTGCGAGAATAGCGCTAGGACATGCTGGAGTAAGCCTTCCAACAAAAGCTTTACTTGATTTCAGACTCGCTCATGCTCAAGCAAGAGATGCTGTCTATTCAAAAATGAATAGTGAAAAAATAAGTGCACAACTTTCCGATATTGAATTACCTACTATTTCAATAAAAAGTAGTGCCGCCTCACGAAACGATTATTTACTTAACCCTGAAGCTGGGAAAAAACTCGACGAAGAATCTATTACTATACTAAACCAATTCACTTCTTCCTACGATCTATGTATTGTCATTGCAGACGGTCTATCTGCTAATGCTATTAACAATCATTCCATAGAAGTAATTAAAATAATACATGCCAAACTAAAAAAATTAAGTTGGTCAATTGCTCCTATAGTTTTAGCAGATCAAGCTAGGGTAGCTCTTTCTGACGAGATAGGAAGTTTATTAAAAGCAGAAATCGTCTTAATGTTCATAGGGGAAAGACCAGGGCTTAGTTCACCTGACAGCATGGGTGCCTATATTACCTATCATCCAGAACCAGGGCTCACAGACGAACGCCGAAACTGCGTTTCCAATATTAGACCTGAAGGATTATCTTATTATTTTGCAACAGAAAAACTTTTTTATTTGCTTACTGAAATGAAAACTAGAAAAATATCAGGTGTAAAGTTAAAAGATAGACAAGATGGCTTATTTCTTGGATAAGCCTAATTAATTTAAGGATAGTAACACTTTACTATATCCATAGGAATAAGGCAATTTTAGATTAATAAAATACAAGTTATTTTTTTTGATTTAATTTAATTTATTGAATTTTAGTAAAAAATATTTATTTTTAACAATTAATTACAAAGAAATGGAACAAGACGACACTAACATGATACAAAGACAGGAGAAATTCCTGGAAACAATCTGCCAAACAGAAGTAGTTTGGGTACTTGAAAAAGAAGAAGGTTATGCGACAGCTTCTTCTATCAACTTTGAGGATGAAGATGGTGAGCCAGCGGAGGTACTTTGCTTTTGGTCAGAGAAAGACTTTGCTCAGGCATGTTCTAAAGACGATTGGGAAGGTTATATTCCAATAGAGATTTCACTAACCGATTTTATTGAAAACTGGTGTATTGGAATGGATAATGATCTTATAATGGCAGGTATCGAATTTGACGATGAACTTACTGGCAATGAAGTTGACCCATTAGAATTAATTTTAGAAATAAATGAAGTCTTGAAAAAAATCAATAAAAAGTTAATGCTTCAGAATTATAAAAGCATGAATGATTTAGCGGATGAGGTTACTAAAATACTTGAGAACTAGAAACTGTTTAAAAATATTACCTATAAATAAAGAATGCGGAACTTAGTAATAGAAGTTCCGCATTCTTTTTAAATTAGTTAGTAAAGTATTATTCTTTTACAATTCGTCTCAACCAATGATCGTTTGCGGATTGTACTTTTACAAAATACACCCCAGTTGCTGCACTTCTAATATCAAGTTCTTTGTTTAATAAGCCAGCATTTTTATATACTACTTCAGTATAAATTACTTGACCTAATGTATTTATTATTTCAATTGTTACGTCATCACTTAAAACACCATCAAAAGAAACATTGAAAGAACCTTTATTAGGGTTTGGGAAAACATAGAGATCATTACGTTCTACAGTAACAGAAACAACGTTGAATGAATGGCGAGTTCCGTCTAAATCATATTGTATCAATTTATAATAAATAATTCCACCTTGGTCCACATTATCATAGAAAGCGTAATTATTGATACTATTACTAGAGCCAGAGGCTGTAACTTTTTTAACTGGAGTAAAGTTTAGTCCATCATACGATCGTTCAATTATAAAATGATCTGCATTAAGTTCTGACGCTGTAGCCCAAGATACTAGAACTTGATTTCCTGTATGAGCTTTTGCTTCAAATTTAATCAACTCTATTGGTGCTACACAACTCACTGTAGCAGTAACAGGAACTCTAGCGCAGTTGACTCCTGCAGATATTTGCCAATCGTAGAAATAACCGTACCCTCTTCCAGCACCAACCCAACTATAACTGGGGTGCAATCCAGTGAGACTAACTACACCAGGTATTGTAAATGGCCAAGCAACTGGATCAGAACTTTGATTCCATTTAATATTTATCCCTGTCGTTCCTTGAGCAGACAATCTATAGGTTCCTACAGGTATACTGATTCCAACAGGTACCACAATTTTATTAGGATTAGGAGGTAAAATAGGAGGAGCATATACAGTACTTAATATATTCGCTACTAAAACATCCGAAGTAGTATTCAATTGAACACCGATTGTATAAGCTGCTCCAGCAGTATTTAAATCGCCAAATACGGTAACTTGATTTAATACAAAAGGAGTAGTAACTGTAAACTCAATTGATTGAGAAGCTGAAAAAGCATCATTACCTGCTGAAGGATATTTCACAGTAGGACCTACTGCATAATTAAACGTAGCAGCATCTCTTACCCAATAAGTAGTAGTGACAGCAGGCGATGGACTATAGGTTGCTCCTGATGTCAAAAGCCCTCCTCCCGTAGATGCAGGATACCATTCATAAGTACCAGAGCCAGTTACAGAAAGATTGGCAGCAGCGGGTGGACAGAAAACTACATCATTAGGAATGGCAGCATTAGAACTAATTATAATTTCATCAAACTGAGTACCACAACTTGGTATCGTGACATACACTCTATAAGTACCAGGAGAAGTAACGGTATACGTTTTGTTTGTAGCTCCAGCAATATTTGCTCCCCCCCTTGTCCACTGATAGGTGATTCCTGCAGCAACAATTCCTGCATCTAATACTGCACTTGTGGGATTACACAAGGTTACGTCGGGACCAATATTCACAATAAAAGCATTTGTAACTACAATAACATCTGATTTTATACAAGAACCTCCATCTCTAACACATACAGAATAGGTTCCTGGAGTATTTACAGAAATAGAATAAGGAGCAGCGAAACCAGTTCCTGTAGCCCCTGTACTCCAAGTAACGTTCATAGTACCTGTAGCCGTTACACCACTATTCAACGTAGCAGTACCACCACTTACACAAAGAGAAACATCGGGACCAAGATTTGGCTGAGGACCTACAGCTCCAAACTGACATCCTGCAGAAAAAGAAACATCATCAATTGCAAAGTCATTTCCATTACCACAACCTGTTACAGTTATATTCTCAATACTAATTACCACTGGTCCACTTGTAGCACCTGATGCCCAAGTAAAGGTATAAGAATACCAAATCCCATCTGCAGCCACTAATTGCTGACTAGCACCAACGTTTACACCATTTATATCAAATTGGAGTAAAGCAGGATTGCTGCTGTGTAAAGACGTGTACCACATTGTAAAAAAATAATTAGTACTGGGCGAAACGGAAACAGTCTCACTCCATACTTTTTTACCAACCGAACAAGATCCATCTACTGCCATGAAATGATTCGTACCTGTTGTAGTATGGTCATTAGGAGTACTCGTAAAACCGGTGTGAAATTGAGTTGCCACATTTGTTACAACTTCATATTCATCTGGATTTGACCAATTTCGAAAGCAACTTCCACAGGCTACGTCTGGAGCAGTAGAGTGTTTTGTATATTGCGTAGCAAAACATACATCGCCTAGTTCAAAATCACCATTGCATATCAAATTTGGACCGTTAGGTTCGTTAGTACCACAAGATGGAATAGCTTGAGCTATAGTTTTAGTACTTGAAAATAGCAGAATCAAGTAAAAAATGATTGAAATAATGGTTGTAGGTAAGTAGATTTTCATGATAATAATTATTTTAATACATAAAACGACTTTTATTGCTTTTTAAATAATATTTAGCATTATTCTAGACTATTATAAATACTAGAAATATGATTAAAGTAACTTTAAATTAGCTTTTATCATATAACTAAATACGAAGTATCTATAAATAAGTTTTAAGTATCTGAAAACTAGACAGCATTAATAAAAATACTAAAAGGGACTTTTTAATACATATACTCATAAAATACTCGAATTTTCAAGAAAATACTTAGGCGAATAGTAAGTATACTATGCTAAAAAAATATTTAAAATTATTAACACTATTAAAATTCATCCCATTTAATCCGGAAATGGATCACTATTATCCTAAAAAAAACATAAAGAATTATACTTTTGTGTTTTAAATGTAAAAACGAAAATCTCATTAATTTAAAAAAACACTTAATTAAGATTATTTATAGTTATTACAGTACATAAATCTTTGTTACTTAAATGCAAAAAAAATATTAAATTACTGATATATAGTAACTTATATTTAATTATTAATCAAAAAGTATTGTTTTATAAAAAGAAGTCTTGAATATTGTTAAAGAAATTAAAACAGGCCTATTTAAGGATTGTCTAAACGTATGAATGTTTAAACAAAGCTATAGAAAATCAGGCTCTAAGCTAAACTTTACTCAACACTGCCCTGAACCTATTTTGAAGTAGTTCAACTTTAGGCTTCTCTAGGATGTCTCTTAAATAATTAAAGCCTATTTTAAAATAAGAATAGTAGAACTAGTCTATTTTTGAAAATTTACGTAAACACGATAATATTATAGTTTATAAAGAAATAAAACAATGAAAAAACCACTATCTATAATCTTCTTACCAATCATACTCTTTTTAACCCTTTTCTTCTCTTGTAAAGAGGTTAAAAAAGAAACATCTAACTCTATTGCATCACCAGTTGAAAGTAAGGCTTCTTTTATACCTTCTACTAAAGGTGAAAATAGCCTATCATCTTCTTCTCAAGATGTAGTTAAGGCAAAATCCTTTAAAAAGGCAGTTCCGAGTACTGAAGTAAATAAATATACTAACCTTTCTGGAAAGAAGATCCCTTTCCAAGAATTACTTAAAGCAAATATTTCTTTTACAGAAAATAAAGGGCAATTGGAAAGATTTGAAAATTTCTACTTTCCTGAACTTGACAAAGTAAAATTCTATTCCAAAGCATTTTGTGGAACGGCCTATTTTGCCACAAACGGAATAGGTTTTGGATTTCAAAGAGGTGGTCTTCGTGATGCAGATTTTAATGTAAATAATACGCCAAAAGAAAAAATGACAAAATTAGCACGTAGAGAAGTTATAGGTTTCTCTATAGAATTTCAAGGGTGTAATAAAGATGCCTATATGACAGGGCTTGAAGAACAAGTAACGAAAACTAATTTTTTAAAAGGCAATAATCCAAATCTATTCATAACAGACATTCTTAGTTTTCAAAAAATCAAATACAGTAAATTATACAAAGGCATTGACCTTATTTATTACAATAAGGAAAATCAATTAAAATATGATTATGTAGTTGCCCCAAAAGCAGATGTGTCTCAAATAAAAATGAATTACAAAAATGTTAAAAATTTATTTCTTAATAAAAAAGGTGAACTCGAGATTGCAGTAGAATGGGGTGTTTTATACGATAAAAAACCTTACTCCTATCAGATTATTAAAGGAGTAAAAAAAGAAGTAAATATTGTCTATGCAAAACTTGACGACAAAACAATAGGTTTTGAAATTAAGGGTAACTATGACAAAAACAAAGAACTGGTAATTGACCCCTTCACTGTAGCTTGGGCAACTTATATTGGTACTGCTACTTCGGATAATGGATATATAGAATCTACCTGCATCGATAATTCTAGTAGAGTTCTTGGTACTGGATGGACAAACAATGCTTTTCCTGTAGGGGCATCTCCTAACGGCTATGACAAAACTTATAACAATGCAGATGATGCCTATGTCTTCAGACTAAATGCAGCAGGCACTGCAATGGATTATGTGACGTATCTTGGAGGAAGTGGAAATGAAACAGGAACAGGGATAGCCGTAAACAGCGCTGGAGACATTTGTGTAGCGGGACATACCAGTTCATTTCTTCAAACAACGTTTAATGAAGTATCTACAACTAATCTTACTGTTGGTTTAGGGAATATAATAGTAAACGTAGCTAATATTGGAGGTCCAACTGGTTATGGTAATCCATCCAATATTATGTTAGAGAGCGGCGGAAACATTATGTACGGTACTGTTTATGGATTTCCTAATGGAACCTCATTGAATGTGACTATCACCAGTATAGTTGGAGCGGGAACTTTTGGAACTTGGAACATCTCTTATATAAATGCATCCCCTTTTCCTACGACTACTGGTTCTATCCAACCCAACAAAACGGGCAATGATGGGAACGATGACATCTTTTATTTAAAACTAAACGGCTCTGGAAATAATTTACTTTATGGCACCTACTACGGAGGCAGTGCTTCTAATATTGATTGGGTTATAGATATGGTTCTAGATGGTAGTGATAATGCTTATATTACCGGACGTACACAAACAACTGCTGGATTTGCAACAGGTGGTGTATACAAAACTACAGCCCAAGGAGGTTACGACGGCTATGTCTTAAAAATAAACAGCGGTGGAACCCTTGATTATTGCACTTATATTGGTGGAGCAGGAAATGATATAGGAAAAGGAATCGTAGTGACCTCAACAGGTGAGGCCCTAGTTACAGGTATGACGGGCTCTACAGGACAAGGTACGGGAGGAGTTTATCAAAATGCTATAGCGGGTGGTGACGATGCCTTCCTTTTAAAATTATCTACTACTGGAAATATCATGTTCTTTACTTATCTGGGAGGAACTTCTGTAGATTGTGGTGGTGGTATAGAATTAGCAGGAACTAACAACGAACCAATAGTAGTAGGTACTACTGCTTCAAGCAATTTCCCTAGAGTAAATCCATTTGACAATACTTTTAGCGCTGAAGAAGCCTACGTAACAAGATTTAACTCAAATGGATCAACCGTTAGATATTCCAGCTTTATTGGAGGAGATGGCTCGGACAATACCAAAGGCTTTGACTATACTACTGTTCACAAGAATGCAGGAATTAAAGTAGTGGCGGGTAAACCTGTAATTGTTGTAGGAATTAATTCTACACCAGCTTCAATGAGTAGCTTCCTCGTATTGCCAGTTTCCTATACCGCTATTAACCAAGCTGGTGTTACTTTTACCCATAACGGCGCTACCTTTGGAGGGGGACCTCTTGGAGATTTCTTTGTAACTGTCTTAGACTCTACGGCACAAACTTGTCAATTTGGGTCTTTCTTTGGAGGTACTGATAGTGATTACCCAACAGCTGGTATCAATATTCTTCAAAGTACAGGTTGCGTAATTTTTGGAGGTGGGGTGCACTCTCTTCCTTTCCCTGTGACACCTGGCTCTTTTCTAACAACACGAGTAAACACTACAACACCTGACCAAGCCGCTATTGTAAAACTTTGTCTTCCAGAAATACTTCCGGTAGAACTTCTTAACTTCAATGTAAAAGAACTTAATGGTACTGCTGTGTTAAACTGGAGTACGAGTTCTGAAAAGAACAACGCTTACTTTGAGATTATGAAAAGTACAGATGGAATTAATTATTATTCAATAGGTAAAGTAAATGGAAACGGAAGCGTTTCTGATATTTCAAATTACAGTTTTACAGATCCTGCTCTAACAGCTGGAACTACTTACTATAGATTAAAACAAGTAGATTTTAACGCTGATTTTAAATTTACAGATATAAGAACAATCAATGTTCAATCGTTAGAAGCATTCAAACTTCTTCCCAATCCCGGTAATGGATTAATTAAATTCATCGGTACGTTTAAGATAGATGCAACGATAGAAATTAAAATCCAAAATATGTTAGAGCAACAAGTATATTATTCTAAAGATGAAGTTTCTAAAGGTGCTTTTGAAAAAGAAATAAATATTCAGAAAGTATCTAGTGGCATGTACCTAGTTCAAATTATAGCAGGAAATGAAATTAAAACTGTGAAATATATAAAAGAATAATCAACTAGGTTTTACACAACAAATAGTTTACTAAATTTTATAATTCTTAATAACTCCTCTTGAATGACAACGTTTGTGAATGTCATTTAAGAGGAGTTTTCTTGCTAATAAGATCTATTAAAAATCTAAAGGACAAT
>JANOTP010000202.1:0-17530 GCA_031416415.1 Cytophagales bacterium
ATAGTGAGAAGTGCCAGTGGATACTTTAAAGGAAGTTACTTCCCATCCATCTATCACAGATGCAGAATCATAATTGCTACCTAATGTATCCGCTACGAAGATAAGTTTACTGTTATCATAGACCGTATTTTCTACTCTAACCGTTAGTTTTTGTATATCAAATGGATAATCTCCAACATGCCAAGATTGCTTCATGGTAGATTTCATTTTCATTAAGCACCAAATTTTCCCCATTATAGTATCACTCATCATGTCTGGCTTTTCAAGAGCTTTAGCATTTGGTACTTCTATTTCGTAGGGAAAATCGAATTCAGGATTGTTGTGTAACAGCCATAACCAAAAACGCATGGTGTATTCTTTATCATGGAAATTGATATCATGAAGACTAACAACGTATGCCCCAACTTTAACAGTGTCAGGCCCCGTTTTTTCGTTGACTGAACTTTCCTGGGCTCTTGTAATAGTACTCAAGCTCAATAGCGTTAAAAGGATCAGTAATAGTTTTTTCATAAAAGGGTTATTAGTATTGTATTTAATTTATAAAAATAAGAAATAATCATGAATTTATAGATACTGTCGGGTAGCTGTCATAAAATATTAATTAATTGAACTTATTTTGTAATTATGAACTTAATATATAAAAAAACTATGAAATTAATTGAAGTTTTTATCGGTATATTGTTTACAGGGCTATTGTCTTGTACAGCAGAAACAAAACAAAAAACAATTGAATATTCATCTAAAGAACAAATTTATAAAGGTATGACAGATACAGCTACATTTGGTGCAGGTTGCTTTTGGTGTGTAGAAGCAGTTTTTCAAAATCTAGAAGGAGTCGTTTCAGTGGCTTCTGGCTATGAAGGTGGAAAGATAAGTAAACCAACCTACAAAGAAGTTTGTAGTGGGCTAACAGGGCATGCCGAAGTATTAAGAGTGGTTTATAACCCAGAAGTTATTTCATTCAAAGATTTATTGGAAGTATTTTGGAAAACACACGATCCCACAACTTTAAATCGTCAAGGTAACGATGCAGGCACTCAGTATCGTTCGGTTATTTTTTATCATAACGAAGAACAAAAAAAGCTAGCAGAAAAATATAAAAGTGAATTGAATGCAGCGGGTGCTTACGATAAACCTATCGTTACCGAAATCAGTCCTACCTCAATATTTTATCAGGCAGAAGACTATCACCAAAATTATTATAATCAAAATGGATCAGAACCTTATTGTACTTATGTAATACAACCTAAAGTAGATAAAATGAAAAAAGTATTTGGTCACAAACTAAAGAAATAAATAAAAAGGCTGTGAATTTATTAGTTAAATTTCACAGCCTTTTTATTTGTACTATTTACTATCTATTTAGTTGCTCTTGCTTTTTTCGCAACAGTTTTTTTCTTCGCAATAGCTGGTTTCTTGTCCCCTGTTCCATGTTCGCCATTAAATAATTTTGCTTTCATTATTATGCTTTTAGTAACCTTAAAAAACTCTTTATGAATATCAAAGGGCGCTTCATTGCCAGTAGAATTTTTCATGTAAATACCATCTTCAAGCATTGAATAAGAATTTACATTGTCTTTAAGATTATATTCAAGAATATTGATAGTTTCCTGTTTACATAGAGTATCTGCTATTTGAAAGAGAGATTCTACTCTTCTGTCAAAACTACGGATCATCATGTCTGCACTGCCTCCAAATACTTTTGGGTCACCGTTATTATGAAAATAATATATTCTACAATGCTCAAGGAAATTTCCAATAATGGATTTCACTGTAATGTTTTCGCTCAACCCTTTTCTTCCTGGTCTAAGGCAACACATTCCCCTGATAATAAGTTTGATCGTTACTCCAGCCTGAGAAGCAGCATAAAGTGCATTGATGGTTTTAAGATCTTGAAGTGAATTTATTTTTATAGCAATACCACTTGGTAATCCTTTCTTAGCATTTTCGGCTTCCGTATTAATAAGGTTTATCAACTTATTACGCATATCACCTGGAGAGGTAAGCAGATATTGATAAACATCCGGTTGTGAGTGACCCGTAATAACATTGAAAAATTCATTTACATCGTGCGCATAAATTTCATTTGTGGTAAGCAAGCTTAGGTCTGTGTATAATCTAGCGGTGTCTTCGTTATAATTTCCACTAGACATGTGTACGTAACGGGTAACTTTTCCATCTAATTCTTTACGTACAATCATCATTAATTTGGTATGGGTTTTTAATTTATTTATTCCATACACTACAAAGCAACCAGCTCTTTGTAAACGTTGCCCTTCATTAATATTATTCTCCTCGTCAAAACGTGCTTGTACTTCAAATAAAACTGAAACGTGTTTTCCATTTTCAGCCGCTTTTAAAAGTGCGTTTGTAATTCTTGATTTTTTAGCTAATCTATAAATAGTGATTTTTATAGCGAGTACGTTTGGATCAATGGATGCTTTTTCTAGCATGTCTACCACCACATGCATGTCGTTGAACGGCTGGTGAAGTAATACATCGTTCTTTTTAAGATAATCAAAGATGTCAGTATCTCCGATTCCTGGAAATGAAATAGGGTTAACTGGTCGAGGCGCAGTAAAAAGCATTTTCTTGAATTCTTGATGATTTATAATTTGCCAGAAACCAGTAAAGTCAATTAATGCTTCGTTTTCAAAGATGTTATAATTATCAATTTCATATCTACCTTTTAGAATGTCCATCATCCAAGGAGAATAGTCAGGTTCTATTTCAATACGTACAACTCTCGCCGTTTTTCTTGATTTTAATTTTTTTGTTATTTCTTCAATGTACTGTTCTTCAAAATCATCACTTTCATCTAAAGAAAAATCGCCATTTCGTGTTATTCTAAAGGTGCTTATTCCTAGTACTTCAATGTTGCGGTAGAGTTTGTGTATATTCCATTTGATGATTTCTTCAATAGGAATAAAAAGAATTTTATCTTCTCTGTGAATCTCATAGAACCTAGGTAGATTTTGGGGTACAGGTACAAAAGATAAACGTTTGTCATGTTCTTTTCCTCCTTCTTTTAATCTTGTTATGACACCAAGTGTAAGAAGTTTATTTATTAAGATAGGAAAGGAATGGTAACTATCGTATGCCATTGGTGTAAGCATAGGATAGATGGTATTTCTGAAATATTCTTCAATAAGGAATAACTCTGCTTCTTCTAGGTCTTCTTTTTTTGCAATTACAAATCCGTTTTTCTCAAATTCAGGAACAAGTGTACGCGACAAATAATCAATTTGATGATGATAAAAGTTATGGATCTCACTAAGTAAAACTTTTTTAAATGGAATTTCCCTTAGTCCTGAATTATCTGTTCGCTCTTTTCCATAGTCTAAATAATTGTATAAACTACCTACACGAATTTGGAAAAACTCATCCAAATTAGAAGACGTAATTGCAAGGAATTTAAGTCTTTCAAGTATATTTCTATTTGTGTTTTTAGCTTGGTCTAGTACTCTCGTATTGAAATAAATCCAACTTAGGTCCCTGCTTATGTAATTACTCTCTAAGAGTTGATTTTTCTTTTTTACCGACATAAAGTGATTATTCTGTAGCGCTCATTCAATTTCCATCGAAAATCTATGACAAAATAATAATAGAAGCAAATATGAAAGTTGTTTTTTTGAATATAAAAAAGGGCTCACTTTAGTGAACCCTTTCGATGTTAAATAAATGTTATGCAATTAGACTAGACGTCTACTTTTGCATATTTTGCATTTTTCTCAATAAAGTCCCTTCTTGGAGCTACCTCATCTCCCATAAGCATGGAGAAAAGGTGATCGGCTTCAGAAGCTGATTCTATACTTACTTTTTTAAGTGATCTGGTATCAGGATTCATTGTAGTAGACCAAAGTTGCTCAGGATTCATCTCTCCAAGACCTTTGTAACGTTGTACACCTACATTTTCCTCTTTACCATCTTTAGCTAATTCTCTTACAGCCTGTTCACGTTGTTCTTCAGTCCAACAGTATTTTTCTTGTTTACCTTTTTTAACAAGGTAAAGTGGAGGAAGGGCAATGTATAGATAACCGTTGTTGATGAGGTCTCTCATATAACGGAAAAAGAATGTTAAAATTAAAGTACGAATGTGACTACCGTCAATATCCGCATCCGTCATTATTATAACTTTATGGTAACGAAGTTTTGTTAGATCTAGCGCTTTATTATCTTCAACAGTACCAAATTTTACACCCAATGCAGTGATCATGTTTCTGATCTCTTCGTTTTCGTAAATTCTGTGTTCCTGAGCTTTTTCTACGTTTAAGATTTTACCTCTTAGTGGAAGAATAGCTTGGAATCTACGGTCACGTCCTTGTTTTGCAGAACCACCCGCAGAGTCACCCTCTACTAGGTAGATTTCACAACCCTCAGGATCGGAGTCTGAACAATCGGCCAGTTTACCTGGAAGTCCAGATCCTGTTAGTACATTTTTACGTTGCACCATTTCACGAGCTTTACGGGCCGCAATACGTGCCTGAGCTGCTAATATTACTTTGGCTACAATCGTTTTAGCTTCTCTTGGATGTTCTTCAAGGTAAGTATTTAGTAATTCACCCACAGCGATATCAACTGCACCCATTACTTCAGAGTTTCCAAGTTTTGTTTTGGTTTGACCTTCAAATTGAGGCTCTTGAACTTTTACAGAAATAACAGCAGTTAAACCTTCACGGAAATCGTCTCCACTGATTTCTAATTTAAGTTTTTCTAACATCCCAGATTTTTCAGCATAGGATTTAAGTGTTCTTGTAAGAGCTCTTCTGAAACCAGCTACGTGAGTACCTCCTTCGTGGGTATTAATATTATTTACATAAGAAAATATATTTTCGGAGTAAGATGTATTGTATAAAATCCCAACTTCTATTGGTATTCCACCTTTGTCCGTTTCTAAATATAATGGTTCTGGGATAAGTCTTTCTCTTGTTGAATCAGCGTATTCAACAAATTCAACTAATCCTCTCGTAGAAAAAAAGGAATCTGTTATTGGGTTTCCTTCTGCATCTTTTTCACGAAGATCTTTTAGGTTTAGTCTGATGCCTTTGTTAAGGAACGAAAGTTCTCTTAATCTAGTAGCTACAGTTTCGTATTTATATTCTTTTACAGTGAAAATGCTATCATCAGGAGTAAACGTTACCGTTGTTCCTGTTTTGTCTGATTCGCCTATAACTTTAACATCGTATTGAGGAGCACCTTTTCTGTACTCTTGTTGGAAGACTTTACCTTCTCTGTAAACGTTTACAATAAGAAGTTTTGAAAGAGCATTTACGCAGGAAACACCCACACCGTGCAAACCTCCAGAAACTTTATACGTGTCTTTGTCGAATTTACCTCCAGCGTGTAAAACCGTCATTACTACTTCTAGCGCAGATCTACCCTCTTTGGAGTGCATGCCTGTAGGAATACCACGACCATTGTCTTCTACTGTAATTGAATAATCTTCATTAATGGTAACAAAAATCTCGTTACAATATCCTGCCATTGCCTCATCAATCGAGTTGTCTACAACCTCCCATATAAGGTGGTGAAGACCTTTAACTCCGATATCGCCAATGTACATGGCTGGACGTTTTCTTACAGCTTCTAAACCTTCCAGAACCTGGATATTGTCTGCCGAATAATCATTAGAAATTTTTTCTGTTATGTCGCTCATTTTTTATAAAAATTACAATATGTAAAAATACAAAAAAATATGCATATTTCAATTTAAAAACCATATAAAGTGTATAAAGATATTAATTATAATGTATTGATTATTAGTGTATTGATATCATTATTTGACCTGTTGTGGAAAAAAAAATAAATACCCATTTTATATTAATTTAAAACGAAGTTTAAAGTGTGGATAATTGTAATTTACTTATCTTTGAGTTATGAAAAAAAGTATACTCTTTTTATTGTTTTTCGCTGTTTTTTCTATTTCAAAAAATGACGCTTCTCATATCGTAGGAGGTGAGTTTGAATTTATTTTTAGCGGACGAGGATATATTTATAATGTAAATATGAATATGTACTATGATGAAATTAATGCAGAGGTAGGGTTGCTAAACGAAGATTTGGAAATTAAACTATATATTTTTGACAAGAAAAACAATAAAGATGTAAGAGAATTTAAGTTGAATAGAAAGTCAGCAAATTTTATTACTTATTCGAATAACGGTTGTACGGATCCAGGTATTTTATTGACGCGACTTCTTTCCTACTCTGGTACGGTAGATATGGAAGGGCTAGTATCTCCGGAAGGTTATTATATAGCTTGGGAAAGATGCTGTCGTAATGAGAATACTGTAAATATTGTTCATACAGATATATTTGGAGTGGACATTGCAGGACAAGTATTCTACAGTGAGGTGCCTCCTGTATTTTTATTAGGTAATAGGTTTGTAAACTCTTCACCCATTTTTGGACTTATACCTGCTCAATATTTATGTAAAAATGTATTTTCTTATATAGATTTTAAGGCCATAGATCTAGATGGTGACTCATTGGTATATCGAATGGTTACACCTTTACAAGGACATAGTACTTCTTACCAGCCGTCTCAAGAATATCCAAAGCCTGCACCGTATGATTCTATAACTTTTCAATCTGGTTATACTGCAACTAATTCAATTCATGGAAATCCGGAACTGAAGATTAATAGTCAAACAGGTGTACTTTCTTTAAGTCCATCAGAGATAGGATTATTTGCATTTGCTGTAGTTTGTGAGGAATATAGAGATGGCAATAAGATAGGAGAAGTTAGAAGGGATTTCCAGTTTTTAGTACAGGATTGTCCTGTAACTCATCCACCCAGTGTGGGGTTAAATAATTCAAATCCCGGTCCATGGGGAACGTCAACAGCAGATACTATTGTAGTGAAACTTAATAAAGATACCTGTTACACAATTTTTGTTTCAGATTCTTCTGCTAGTTTTTTTAATAATATGGATGAAGTTACTATTTTCTATGGCGAAACTAACCTTCCTACATCAGTACTCTCATTCTCTCCTAATCAAGTTATACTGTCTCCTTCAGAAGATACAACCACGATGAATATGTGCTTTTCTACCTGTGATAAAATTTTGGTTGAAAGAGATTCAATTTATTTCTTAGATATAGTAGTTAAAGATGGAAATTCATCCACTTGTCCACGACGAACGGATACCCTTAGAACTTATGTGTATGTTGATGTAGATGAAAACAATAACATTCCTATAATCAAAACTTCTCTTATGCCAGATAGTATAATTGCTGCTAATCCAGATTCTCTTGTTAGCTTTTATGTATATGGTTTGGACCAAGAACAATTTGATATAAAATTGATCTCGGCAGAAGGGTATCGATTTAATTTGAGTGATTATCGGATGTTGTTCAACAAAGTATACGAAGGAACAGACAGTGTAGCTTATCTATTTAATTGGATACCTACATGCGAGGACAGGAAGAAGAGAATTGATTTTTCAATTGATTTTAAACTGAAAGATAAAAGTTGTATTTCAACGCATTCCGTTACAACTCGTGTTACTCTTAAATTGCGGGATGTAGATACAGGATTACAAAATCTTATACCTCCAAATTTGATTACACCAAATTTTGACGATCGTAACGATTGTTTTACGTTACCTAATCTGCCAGGCGATAATTGTACTTATAAATTCAGATCTGTGGAGGTTTACAATCGTTGGGGAGCAAGAGTATTTATGTCTTCCGATAGAAATTTCACTTGGTGCCCACTAGATTTTTCAGATGGAATTTATTATTACGGTATTGATTTAACTGAAAAATACCTTAAAGGGTGGATTCAAGTATTAAGATAATTCCGATCAATTAATTTTTAATATTTTCAATTCAACTCTTCGGTTTTGTTGCCTTTCGTCGTCTGTTGTACCATTGGAAACTGGTTTGTTTTTGCCATGTCCTTTTGATTTTAATCTATTGGAAGGTATACCTCCAGTAACTATATAATTTACCACTTCTTGTGCTCTCTTTTCTGAAAGTTTTAGATTGTACTCTTCATTTCCTACATCGTCGGTATGGGCAGATATTTCAATTATAGCACCAGCGTTTTGTTTCATAAAGCCGATTACTCTGTTCAATTCTTCCTTTGAAGTTTCAAGTGGTTTTGATTCATCGGTAGCGAAATAAATATTTTTAAGTATTAATTGAGTACCTTCTTTAATGGGTCGTAAATTGATTTCAAAAATAAGTATACTGTCACTTTTGATTTGCTCAGAAGTAGGAATTAATAGTTGATTATCTGTAAATACATATCCAATTTTATTTATTTCTACATTGTATATGTTTCCTTCTTTTAATTTTATGCTGTACCGTCCATCTCTTCCAGCCTCTTCGTCTAATGTCAATTCATCTCTCGAGTCAAGATTCATTAATTTTATTTTAGCCGTTAACCCTTTTTTTGTTTCTAAATCTATTATTCTTAATTGTACCTCTCTACTTTTTGCAATTAAAGAAATGTTTCGTTCTATTTCTTTATACTCTTCAACCTTTGTTAAGTCTACATTTGCATAACGGGTACCAAATTTTGAAGAAGAAAATATTAGATCATAATTTTTACCTTCATTTAATACTAATGTATACTTACCAGTAGAACTATTGGAAGCATGTGTACCAATTTCTTCGCCCGTTTCTTTATCTATTACTCTTATTTTAACTTCAACTGGTTTTCCTGTTGAAGAGTCTGTAACAATACCCGTTATTAACAAAACTTTAGCAGACTCTTTTTTATTTATGTTAGCATAGTATATATCTTTATTTCCATAACCTCCTTCTCTTATAGTAGAAAAGTAAATTCTTTTTGCATTAGGAGAAATTACAAAATGTAAATCATCATGAGCGGTACTAATTGGGAATCCAAAATTTTCTGGTTTACTCCACTCTCTTTTTTCTATATCATAGTTAGAAATGAAAATATCAAATCCACCCATAGTATTATGACCTTTCGAACTAAAGTATAACGTTTTTCCGTTAGGGTGTATAAAGGGACAATCTTCATCGAATTCTGTATTTATTTTGTCGCCCAATGAAAGTGGTTTATCCCAGTTTCCATCTGAAAGTTTTTTGCTGTAGTAAAGATCTGTACCTCCTTTGCCTCCTGGCTTGTTACTTGCAAAAAATAAAGTTGTACCGTCTTCTGTTATAGATGCACTTGGTTCCCATGCATTAGAATTGATCCTACTTGAAAGTTTCTCAGCCTTCGCCCATACTCTACCTTCTAGTTTAGAGGTAAAAAGATCGCCAGAGGAATTTGAAGAAACATTGTCTTGTTCAAATCTATATAAAAACAACGTTTGTCCATCTGGACTTAACGCAATACTGGCATCGTGGTTGCCAGTATTAATATTGGTGCTCATTTGAAGCGGTTCAGACCAAATATTATTTTTTTTAGTCGAAATATAAACATCTTCAAAGTGTAGTCCGTCTATTTCGTCAATCATTCCTCCAGTGGTGTTAGGACGATTAGAAGTAAAAATTATTTCTTTTTCATCTGCAGAAATTGCAGGGCCATATTCAGGATATTTACTATTTATTTCAGGACCTAAATTTACAATTTCGATTTCTAGAGCTTTGTTCATAAGCTCTTTTCCATTCTTACACATTGTAATATCTCTTTCTACTTCGTCTATAAGTGTTTGATTCGATTTTCCTTTACTGCTTTTAAACTCATCCTGATAAAGCGTATAATATTTTATAGCATTATCCATTCTATGTGAAAGGTGATAAGCTCTACCTAAATAATAATTTAATGCAGCAGGATGTTTAGAGGTTGATGAAAGGCAATTTTCAAGGTATTTAAGAGCGTTTATATTGTCATCCGTAGCAATATAACAAACGCCTATTGGATACTGATAGTTTTCTGTATTTGGCATTAAACTATCTAACGTTAATAATATCGGTAAAGCAATGTGAAAATTATGTGTTCTGAAATTTGCATCTGCTTCCCTTTCCATTTCTATAATCTGCATTTTGGATTGTGCAGAAATTGATAGAGGTAAAAGTAAAATAAAAAATAAGAAGTGGAAATTTGTGCGTAAAAAATACATTATCATAAGGTTATGGATATAAAGTTATTGTTTATATCTTCAAAAGTTATAAAAAAATACTGTAAAAACAATATATAAAAGTTTAAATTTTCCCACTATTTGTATTTTTGATTGTTTATACTTAGCAGCTTAGATACTTTTAGTAGAATCTAAGTAAGAATAGATACGTTAAGAAAATAGAGTTTTGAACAATGAAACAAGCTACCAACATATCCACTTCTTTGGAATGATCTTTACCGAGGGCCAAAGCCTTCTTTTACCCCCCTCTAATGCATACATTTGTTCTATCTGTAAATAGTAATAGCTATGTAATAGTTTTAAATACATTGAATCTGTCTGTATCTTTGAAAATGAAAAGGATCGTAATAGTTATCTGTTTTAGTTTTTTAGTAAAAAGTAGTTACGCCCAACAGGATTTTACGGTAGCATTTTACAACGTCGAAAATCTAATGGATACTTTGGATAATCCTCATACGTTAGATAATGATTTTTTACCTCAAGGCAAATACAAATGGAACTCGGCTCGTTATAAAAAAAAAGTTTCTTCTATAGCCAAAGTTATTGCTAAGTTAGGTGACGTAGATGGACCTGAATTAATTGGTCTTTCCGAAATTGAAAATAAAAATGTAGTAAAAGATTTGACCAATTCTAAGGAATTAAAATCTCATGGATATTTACTGGTTCATTATGATTCTCCTGATCAAAGAGGTATTGACGTAGCATTATTGTATAAAGCAAAAAGTTTTCAGTTGATAAGCTCCAGGGTTTATTCAGCCGCCTTCCTTACTATAAAGTCACATACAAGAGACATGCTGCTAGTAAAAGGAATGGTGGGAAAGGATACCGTTTTTTTATTGGTAAATCATTGGCCTTCTAGACGAAAAGGGAAAGCGGAATCAGAAGATAAAAGAATTGCTGTTTCTATTATGGTTAGGGAAGTAGTTGATTCTATTTTGCAAAAATCGGCTATAGCAAAAATTATTGTAATGGGAGATTTTAACGATGAACCTTTTGACAGAAGTATAGCTATTGAATTAAATACAACCGCCGAATCTAATAGTAAAAAGGATGAATTGTTTAATCCTTTTTATAATTTGAGCAGAGCAGGAGAGGGTTCGGTGAACTACAGCCATAAATGGAATATGTTTGATCAGATTATGCTAAGCAATGGTTTTTTTTCTGACAAACGAGGAGGGTTGGTATATAAACAAGCATTCGTATATCATCCATCTTGGTTACATTATCAACAAAATAGTAAAAACGGACCTTATCGTACCTTTATGGGAAGCGATTATAAAGGGGGATATAGCGACCACTTTCCTGTTTATATACATTTTTTAAAAAATTAGATTGTTTTTTCTGTACTATTAATCTTATTTTTTTACGGTAGCTTTTGCAACAGCTACTAATAATAAGGATAAGCCAAGGAAAACAATAAATAAGATTACGCAATTTAATAATACGGAATTATATCCAAGTGTGGTTACATTAACGAAAGGATAGGGATAATATCCTGAAAATGCACCACGAATAAGTATTACGACTAAATATATAAACGGGTAGATAAGCCAAGGAAAAACGGTTTTCCATTGTAATGATTTTTTTGGTACAAAAATAATCCAGAATAAAAGAAATAGAAAAGGAATGACAGAATGAAGTAATTCGTCAGCTAACTTTTGCCATCCAATTGGGTTCCATAAAAAACGTAAAATAATATTGTATACTAGACCTACAACAACAATGTAAACAGTAACAGCTGATAAGGATTCGGGTTTAGATAATAGCTTGCCTATTTTAGAGTCAGATTTTAGTAGTAAAGAAGTAAAGCAAATGGCTACAAGTATATTTGTTAGAATTGTAAAAAAAGTAAAATAACGAGCAATTGTTTCAGGTACAGAAGCTGTTCTGTTTTCTAGAATAAGATAAAATTGCAAGAGTATTGCAAACCAACCAATAATAGAGCCAGCCACAATAAATAAACGCATTGATTTGTTAGATTGATTTTCCATAATGTTTATTTTTAAAAAGTACACTTTATAAAATTAAGTAAAATATTTAGCATATCTAATTTATTAAATATAAAAGGTAGCTATTAATTGCCATTTCTAGCTAAGTTTTTTCGAACTTGTAGATCTACAAAATAAAATAATACGATTGCAATTGTAATACTACTCATTACAGCATAACCTAAGATGTTATAATTTTCTAGCGGTGCATTATTGGCTGGTTGAATAACAATCATTCCCGCTATCGCAGATGCTATTCCTCCAGAAAATTGTTGTACCGAAGAATTTATACTCATAAAGGCACCTCTGTCTTGTGGCACTGGAAGTGCTGTTTGTAGTGCAGAAGAAGAAATCATTCTGGCAGTAATTCCCGCAAATAAAATTATGTTTAAAGCTGCTACAAGCCAAAATGGAGTAGGACCTAAATGAGTATAAATGGCGACCATTAGAAAACTAAGAATTGAACCCATTATAAATACTCTAAATTTGCCAATCTTATCGCTGAGAATACCAAACAAAGGTCCAAAAATAATAGTTGGTAATCCTATTATTAAATACAATAATTCTATATCTGACAATGGTATTTTTAAATTATTTACACTGAAAGCACTACCAAAGGGCATTAACATATATCCTCCTGTAGCAAGAAATGTCGTAGCTAAAAAACCTTTAGCATAATCAGATCTTGATAGTGTTTTAATTAAATGGTCAAAAGGGTTTCTGTCAGATTTTATTTTTAAATGTTCGGCTACTGGTTTCATGTATACGAACATTGCAATACCCACTAGTGTTGCAATGCCCACGATCATCCAAAATGGAGCATGCCAATCGAGTTTTCTAGCTAGATAAAGTCCTATTGGAAGTCCCAGTACTTGACTTGCAGCAAAAGACATTTGTGTAAATCCCATCACCTTACCGCGTACTTTCATTATAAACAGATCGGTGATAATTGCAAAGCTAATTGAGGTTATTACGCCTCCGAATATACCAGTGAAAATTCTTGCTCCCATTAAAAAATAATAGTCAGGTGCAATTGCACAAAATAAAGTACCTACTACAAAGCCAGTATAGAAAAAAAGTAAAAGTTTTTTTCGGTCGAATTTATCTGCAAATCCTGCTGCTAGTAAACCTGAGGCGCCTGCACTAAAAGCATAGGCGGATACGACTAATCCAAATTGTGTTGTAGTGATTTTTAATGCAGGCATTAAGTATGCCCCTAATGGAGCAAGTACCATAAAATCTAAGACTACGGTAAACTGAATAAAACTAATGATAAAAATTATAAATATTTCGTAAACGGTGAAACCGTTTTTTTGGTCATTATTATTTTTAGAATCTTGCATTTTAAAATAGAATTTTATCGATTTTTGTTAGTGTGTTTGAGCAGTCATAGTACTCTTTATTACCAAATATAAGGTATTAATCTCCATTTTATACTCTTAGAATAAGAGAGATAAACAGGATGATTTTTTAACAAATTTTCTTCTTCAATAATTCGTAGTAGTTGGAAAAATAATAATGCTAAAAAGGTTAGAGCAGATAAAACAGTACTGTTGGCTATAAAACAACTAGTTGCCATAATGCATTGCCCTAAGTAAGTAGGGTGTCTTATGATTTTATAAGGACCAGTTATTACAATATCACGAACGGCAGGCCTTACACCGAAATTTTTACCAAGAAAGAGCAACGATAGTAGCGTAATAGATGTGCCAACTAAAAACAAACCAATAGGGATTGTTGTCCAATTTGACAGTGGGAGCGAAAGGTTAAAGTTGAGTAGATTTAATAATAAAGCGGGAATCCAATAAGATTTTAAGCTGTCCCTTTTGTGTAGTAGAAATGAATTTCTATAAATTATAAGTGTACCAACAAGTAGGTTAATAATGATTACACAAATTATTATCAAAGAGAGTTCCTCTTTTATAATTGAGCGCATTAAACTTATTGTACCTAATAAAATTATACTAAAACCAACTATTCTGTTGAATAGTATATTTTTTTTCATTTTAGTAAATCCAAAAATTTAGATTGAAAAGATAACTTACAAGATTAATTAGTAAAAGCCCTAAAATATAGATTAACCATTTAGGTATACCAGAAAAGCCAAACCCAGAGCCACCGCCATTATAGCTTTGCTTTCCTGATCCAGTTCCAATGGTACTTCTTTCTTTTTTTAGATTAGATATAACATTCGATGCAGCAGTTTGATCTAGTCCTTGACTAATTAGAGCTTCTGTTATTTGTTCATCTGATTTACCCTCGTTCATAAGATTTGAAGCGAGATTATAGGTTTGTCTGATTTTTTCGTTTTCGTTTGACATGCTTTAAATTGATTTGAGAATTTACACAAAATGAATAAGCCGGATATATACATTTTATATATCCGGCTTAAGGTATAGCCACTAATTATTTTTTATGTTGTGCATTTTTATACATATCAGCATTGATCATTGACATCATTTGTTGCATAGTACGTTGCATATTTTCTGAAGAACCGTCAAGGAAAATAGTATTTCCTTTTCCGTTTTCTGCAAAGTGTTTTATAGCCTCTGTCCACATAGAGAATAAAATTACAGAAGTATCCAGATTAGCTACTTGCATTTCTTTTGCAGCTTCTGCCATACCCTTAGCTACTTCTTGACGGAATAATGCCACACCTTGTCCTCTAAGTTGTGCAGCTTGTCTTTCCGCTTCTGCCGAAATTTTAATTGCATTACCATCTGCCTCTGCAGCTTTTGTTTTAGTAATCAACAATGCTTGTCCTTCGTTTTCTGCAGCAGCTTTCAAATTGTTAGAAGCCACAACTTGTGCCATCGAACGCATAATAGCTTCGTCAAATGTAATGTCGTTTAATTGTAAATCTATTAAGTGGAAACCCCATTCGGCAAGTGTGTGATCTAAGTTTTCTTTCACATCCGATACGATTTCGCCTCTTAACGAAAGAACTTCAGATTGTTTTTTTGTTGCAACAAAACCACGAATATTACCTTCTACAGTTCTGATAAGCGCTTGCATGAAACTACGATCGTCCATGAATTTGAACGCTACATTTTTTATTGTTTCTTCGTCTTGATTTACTACAGAATAAAGGATCATTGCTTTGAAAAAAACATTTGCTTGATCTTGTGTTGTGGCCTGAAATTCCATTTCAGCAGAACGATTTTGAATAGAGATTTTTTTATAAATCTTTTCAATCAAAGGGATTTTTAAATTTAATCCCGGTTTTAATACACGGCGGTATTTTCCAAATACAGTAATCACGCCCATGCTTCCTTGTTGTACTGTTACAAAAGAAGAAAACAAAATGACGACTGCCAGAAATAAAAGTATGTAAAATAGTATGTCCATTTTTTTAATTTTTAAGGGTTAATTTAATAAGGTTAATAAATCGAATATACGAATTAATTATTGTTTTTTACTTCTTAATGCTATTTCGTAGGCTCTTTCGTAATGAACGCTAAGGTTTTGCCAGTCAAAAGCTTCTGCAGATCTTTCTACTCTATTTCGTTGTGTGATTCGATCTTTTCTACTTAGTTTTATAAAGTTGTATAACTGATCTGCCAATTGTTGAGCCGCATCGTTATACGATTTGCTTTTTCTATTAACAACATAAATTCCTTTTTTCTCATGGTCAGGAATTGTTTGCATCACATATTCTCCAAAACCAGCAAGATCAGAAGTAGCAGTAGGCACACCACTAGCAATACATTCTAATGGAGTATAGCCCCACGGTTCATAGTAACTAGGGAAAACACCAAGATGGCAACCTCTTACAAACTGCCCGTATTCCATTGCAAACAATGGGTTGGAGGGAGCGATGAAATCTGGGTGGTAGACGATCTTTACTTTATCGTGTTCGTTGTTAATTAAGTTTGCAGTTCTTAAATAGTTTAAAATATCGTCACCTCCATCGTTTTGAAGATTGTGTGTTACTACTGAAGGAAGATTGTTAGTTCTCCAAGACTGCAATTCTCTTTTCAAACGTAAAGCCCAATAATCGTCTACAAATTGATTTAAGTCATGATTTTTTTGCCCCGGATTGGAAGCTGTATTGTAGAAGAATTTTTCTGCAACAATTTTAGTTATTTCATCACAAGTACGACGTATTTCTTGCATTTGAGCTCTAGACTGAATTACACTTGGGTTGATGCTGTGGTAGGGCTGCTTAGTTATAAAGAACATCACTACCGTTGTATCAATATTTTCGCTTTTCATTCTCCAATTTAGACGTGCAAGGGCTTCTAATGTTAAATCAAAACCTTTGTTTTTATATTCATATCTTCCTGAAGTAAAAAAGTAGAGCGTTTTGTCCAAGTCAAAAGAATAACTTTGGAAAAAATGCCCCATTACAAATTGATGGATTTTATCTTTATAATCTTTGTGTAAATTTTGAAATTCATGAAGAGCAGTAAATCGTTCAATATTTAAACCGTTGGGAAGAATTACATCTGGCCTTCTTCCTAATAGAGATTCACATTCACGCGCAGTAACTTCACTTACTGTTGTAAATACATGCGCACCATGAGCTGCAGCTCTTTCAATTCTGGCCGTAGCTTCTATATTGAAATTTTTGGCTTCGTTAAGCCAATCAAAATAGGGCAGGTGTTCATAAAAATTAGGATCGTTCATTGCCAAATAACGACCAAGTATAGTAGCATGAGTAGTAAAGACAATCGAAATGTTTCTATTTTCATAGCGCAGTTCTGGTATAGCTGTACCTACCATCCATTCGTGAAAATGTGCTATGACATGTTTTTGAGTTGTTTCTGGATTTACAAGTTCTGTAAGGAATAATTTTGTAAGAAAACCAAAAGCAATGATTTGGTCCATCAATTGATCTCCTTCTTGTGTAGAAATTGAATGATGCTCCCAAAGCATATATTTTGCTTCAGCCATTCGTTGACCAATACTATTAGGGTTAATAAGTACTACAAGCGGTCTACCTGATACAAGCCAATAGCCGTAATGAACTTCTACTCCTAGATTACGAAGCCTTTGTACCGCTTTTCCAAAAGGGTTGTCGTATTCTTCACAAGGTTCAAATTCAGCTGGTAATCTACTATGTAAATAGGGTCCAATAAGGCAATAATTATCACCCCATTTCTCTTTCATAGCGGGCACTTTGGTGCGTATTACTGTATAAATTCCACCTACTTGATTACATACTTCCCAAGCTATTTCAACCAGTAAATTGTCTTTGCGATCGTTGTCGTACATTTTATTTGAATAAGGTATTTATTAATCCTGAAATTTATACATTTATTAGTCATGGCGAAAAATATTGAACTAAAAAGTTTTATATTTAAGCCTAAATTAGATTTTGCCATGAATACGAAGAATAAAATGAAAAGGTTGGTACTTATAATGGCTATAATGGCACTATTTTTTGGTAAAATCTTCAATTCTACTGCTCAGGTAGTTATGCCAAGGGATGAGGCCGGAAAAATCACTTATCTTGATGTAGTTAAAAAAGATAGT
>JANOTP010000203.1:0-15763 GCA_031416415.1 Cytophagales bacterium
TCTGCAAGAGGAATTAAAACAATTAATAAACTTGGTCTAGAAGCAGCATTGAACGATGCTTTTTCAAGAGGTCATTTAACTAATATTAAATAATCATCCTTCGGGATCTAAATAAATATAACCATGGCAAAGAAAGGCAATAGAATTCAGGTTATTTTAGAATGTACTGAGCACAAAACTACTGGTAAACCAGGTACTAGCAGATACATTACAACTAAAAACAGAAAAAATACAACAGAAAGATTAGAATTGAAAAAATACAATCCTTTGTTGAAAAAACACACCGTACATAAAGAAATAAAATAACATGGCAAAGAAAGTAGTAGCAACCCTGAAAAATGCTGATGCTGGTAAAGCTTATGCAAAAATCATCAAAGCGGTAAAATCTGTGAAAACAGGAGCTTACACGTTTAGAGAAGAAATCGTAGCAGTAGATCAAGTACAAGAAGCATTGAAACAATAATCGGTATCTATTGAGAAACAAAAAAGTCTCCGCATGCGGAGACTTTTTTGTTTTAAACTACAATAGGTAGAATTATTACTATTAAAGACTTAACTTGCATCAATAAAATTTTAACACTTTACAATGGCCTTTTTCGGTTTATTTTCAAAAGAGAAAAAAGAAAGTCTTGACAAAGGATTAGAGAAAACCAAAGACAGTTTTTTCTCTAAATTAAGTAAAGCTATAATTGGAAAATCAAAAGTAGATACTGAAGTCCTTGACAATCTTGAAGAACTTTTAATTAGTTCTGACGTTGGAGTGGAAACTACTTTAAAAATAATTGAAAGGATAGAGGCTAGGGTTGCTAAAGATAGCTACCTAAATGCTTCTGAACTCGACAAAATACTAAAAGAAGAAATAGCAGACCTGCTTTCCGAAAATAATACCGAAACTCAAAATGACTTCGACATTCCAGAAGGTAAAAGACCTTACGTAATCATGGTAGTTGGCGTAAATGGAGTAGGAAAAACCACTACGATAGGGAAACTTGCAGCGCAATACCACAAACATGGGAAAAAAGTTGTACTAGGAGCCGGAGACACCTTTCGCGCTGCTGCAGTAGATCAATTGAAGTTATGGGGAGAGAGAGTAGGCGTACCTGTCATTTCGCACGGTATGAATACTGATCCTGCTTCTGTGGCATTTGATGCAGTAAAACAAGCAGTAGAAATGAATGCCGACGTAGTTATTATTGATACGGCGGGCCGTTTACATACCAAGATAAATTTAATGAATGAACTGACTAAAATAAAAAGAGTAGTTCAGAAATTTATAGAAACCGCTCCTCATGAAGTAATGCTTGTGCTGGATGGCAGCACAGGGCAAAACGCCATTGTACAGGCAAGAGAATTTACAAAAGCTACAGAGGTAACCTGCTTAGCTATTACCAAACTCGACGGCACAGCAAAAGGGGGCGTCGTAATCGGCATATCCGACCAATTCAAAATTCCAGTAAAATATATTGGAGTAGGCGAAAAAATTGACGACCTGCAGGTATTTAACAAACATGAATTCGTTGACTCATTATTTAATAAAAAATAAGCTAGTTCTACTGCTTTTTTTCCTGACAATTTTATCTTGCAAAAGACATAAAATACCTGTGGAAAATGTGGAAACGAAATTCACTCCAGTAAAAATACTGCAAGGGGTAAGTGGAAAAATTCTTTTTAAAGAAGGGGATTTTTCATCTACAGGAGAACTATTGGATAACGGAAAGGTATATGGAATAGAAAGACAATTATTATTCTACGAACTCACCAATATCAAAGATGTGGAGATCGGAGAAGGTGACTTTGTAAAATATACTTCCAGCGAATTAGTTGATTCTGTCAACTCTGACAAACATGGAAATTTTGGCAAAGAACTTCCAGAAGGAAAATATTCTGTATTTATTAAAGAATCAAAACGATTGTATTCGAAACTAGGAGACGATGATTATTTTTTCCCTGTGACTGTTTTAAAAGACTCGAATACATCCATAATTATTGAAGTAGATTATAAAGCATCTTATTTGTCGGGTCAATGAAAACGAAGGGAAATCATAAAACAAGAGTCAATATTGTAACACTAGGTTGTTCTAAAAATCTAGTGGATTCAGAAAACATATTCACACAATTAAAAGCCAACAAAATTGATGTAACACATGAATCCAAAAAAAATGATTCAAATGTTGTAATCGTCAATACCTGTGGCTTTATTGACAATGCTAAACAAGAATCTATCGATACCATATTGCGTTATGTAGATGCCAAGGAAGAAGGTTTAATTGATAAAATATACGTTACAGGTTGTCTTTCGCATCGTTACAAGGACGACTTGGAAAAAGAAATCCCACAAGTAGACGCTTTTTTTGGAACCAATGAATTGCCTGCTTTATTAAAAAAATTCAAAGCAGACTATAAACATGAACTTCTTGGTGAACGCCAAACTACTACTCCAAAACATTATGCGTTTCTAAAAATAGCCGAAGGCTGTGACCGACCTTGCTCTTTCTGTGCTATTCCATTGATGCGTGGCAAACACATTTCAAGACCTGCAGAAGAACTTGTTAAAGAGGCTGCCAATCTTGCAAAAAATGGCACCAAAGAACTCGTACTGATTGCTCAAGATTTAACCTTTTACGGACTTGACATTACAGGAAAAAGAGACCTTGCGGAATTATTAAGAAAACTTTCTGATGTAAACGGCATTGAATGGATAAGACTTCAATATGCTTATCCTTCCCAATTTCCATTAGATGTTTTGGATGTAATGAATGAGCGAAGCAATATTTGTAAATACCTTGATATGCCTCTTCAGCATGGCACAACAGAAATGTTGAAACTTATGCGTAGAGGAATTACACAGGAACGTACGGAAGAACTTATATATACTATTCGTGAAAAAGTACCTGGCATTGCACTTCGCACCACCCTCATCGCTGGTCATCCAGGAGAAACGGAAGCAGAATATGAAAAACTTTATAAATTTGTAGAGAAGCAACGCTTTGATCGATTAGGTGTCTTTACCTATTCTCACGAAGACCAGACACATGCTTATACCATGGAAGATTCTATCCCTGCTGAATTAAAACAAGAACGTGCAGATAGTATTATGTCACTCCAAGAAGGCATATCACAAGAATTAAATCAAAAGAAAATAGACAATACTTATAAAGTTTTATTTGACAGAAAAGAAGGAGGCTATTTTGTAGGTCGTACCGAACATGATTCTCCTGAAGTAGACAACGAAGTATTGGTAGATGCAAAAACAAATTATGTTCGTGTTGGTGATTTTGCTCAAGTAAAAATCCATGACGCTACAGAGTTTGATTTGTTTGGCGATGTAGTAGTTTAATTTATATTGTCAGAGGATTTTGAATTCTCTGACAATATAAATATTTTTTATTCCCCCCAACAATGCCTTAACTATTCAAACATAAACGAGCTATTGTATGGCAGCATAAAATTCAAAACGAATTGTATCAGTTCCTATAAGGTACCTGATATTTTAATCACTCGTATATCTTAATGAAATTTTATTAGAAAAATGTTCTAACTTTCATTAATTTACAGAACTAATACTAACTCAAGGCAGTTTATAGTGTCAAATTTATAAGCATAACAATGACCACTACATTACCTCTAGCAGCCACTAACACATTCTCTAAGACATTCTTAGATTACATTTCAGGAGATTCTAATTTAGAAGATTTTTATGGTTTAAAGCCTACGTTAGATAATTTCCAAAAACAAATTGAACTAAAAAATTTCTCTATTTCTAAAAGAGAAACACTCTACAATACCCTACAAATGCAGTATGATGGAGTAAATAGTTCAGAAGAAACAAAAAACAATATTACTTCTTTATTACTTCCCACAACCTATACAATTACAACTGGCCATCAATTAAACCTATTTGGCGGACCTTTATATTTTATTTATAAAATTATCACAACCCTAAACACAGCAAAAGAATTAAACAAAAAATACCCCGCATATAATTTTGTACCTGTATTTTGGATGGCTAGTGAAGATCATGATTTTGAAGAGATAAATAATTTTAACCTTTTTGGAAAAACATGGAAATGGGATACAATACAAAAAGGCGCTGTGGGAAGATTTTCTACAGATGGAATAAGCGAATTGTTAGATTCCTTACCAGAAAAAATCGAGTTGTTTGAAAAGGCTTATTTGCAACACAAAACGATTTCTGCTGCTACACGATATTTCGTAAACGAATTATTTGGAAAGGATGGCTTAGTGCTATTAGATGCCGACGACCGCAACTTAAAAAATGCATTTTCCGAAATAATAAAGGATGACATTATAAATCATAGTGCTCATTCACTAGTACAGAAAACATCTTTGTTGTTAGAAGAAAAAGGGTACGAAGCTCAAGTTCATGCCAGAGAAATAAATTTTTTCTATTTAGAAAACAACTTAAGAGAAAGAATAATTTTGCAAGATGGTTTATATAAAATCAACAATACCAGCTTATCGTTTTCTAAAGAAGAAATTATAACAAAAATTCAAAATGAACCTGAAAAATTCAGCCCTAATGTAATTCTTCGTCCGCTCTATCAAGAGACAATTCTTCCTAACTTAGCTTACATTGGTGGTCCAGCCGAGGTAATTTATTGGCTTCAATTCAAAGCAGTATTCGATCATTATAAAACTCCATTCCCCATAGTAATGCCTAGAAATTTTGCTTTGTATCTTAACAAAGGGAATATATCTAAGCTCTCAAAATTAGAGGTACAAATAGAAGATTTTTTTGTATCGGAAGAGCAATTGAAAAATAATTATTTATTGAAAATTGCAGGAGAAGAGTTCAAATTAAACAAAGAACAAGAAGAAATAAAAAAAATATTTTTTAATATAAAAGAGAAAGCAACTTTAATTGATAAAACTATGGAAGCTGCTGTAATGGCAGAACTACATAAATCTATAAAAATCATAGAAGAGCTCGAAAAACGTCTGAAAAAAGCCGAGGAAAGGAAAAATGAAATCGTTATAACTCAACTGTTGACTCAAAAATCTAAGCTATTCCCAAACGGCGGACTACAAGAGAGACATGATAATTATTTAAGCATTTATACTAACAATCCTCAGTTTTTAGAAATTGTTAAAAAAGCGTTTGATCCATTCAACTATCAATTCTATGTTCTTAGGGAAGATGAATAAAGAACAACTTAGGAGCTATCATTTAGATAAGAGAAAAAAAATAAGTCCCGAAGAGTGTTCAGAGATGAGTCGGCTCATTTCTGAAAATTTTTTAGAACATTTTCAACTTACGCTCTCAGAAGTTCGCTATTTACATACTTATATTCCTATTACTGCAAAAAACGAAGTCGATACTGCTCATATTATTGCTCATATTAGAACCCATTACCCTACTATCACAATTGCGTTATCTAAAACTAATTTTAAAGATTGCAGTATGCAACTTTTTGAATATACAAAGGATACAATTCTAGTTGAAAATAGCTATGGTATTTTGGAGCCTGAAAGTGGAAAAAAAATAACCCCCGAGTTAATAGACCTAGTTCTTGTACCTTTACTAGCAGTAGATGAAAATGGAAATCGAATAGGATATGGAAAAGGGTTTTACGATCGTTTTTTAAAGCAATGTAAAGCAGAATGTATTAAAGTAGGCCTTTCATTTGAACCGCCAATTACTCCTTTTTTACCAGATCAATACGATGTACCTATTGATTTTTGTATTACTACAAAAAATATAGTTCCTCTCAGAAAAGAGCCTTAATACGTAAAACTTTTTTATAGAGTCAATAATTTTGAGCTTTCTTTTATTTTTTTACTTAGGAGTTATAAAATAGTATAATAATTATAAAAAAACCCATTAAATACTTATTTTTTCAATGAATTTAAAATTACTTCAGATTTGATTCAGAATTCATTCCTATTTTTCATTATTATAACCCTTACAATTGTTTTTAAAATTCGCCAAAAATGTCTCAAATTAACACCACTACCTTTTCCATGTTTCGGGGATTCAAAGACACATGGAAAGCAGATGCTATATCTGGTTTTATGGTATTCCTTATTGCATTACCATTAAGTCTCGGGATTTCAAAAGCAAGCGGCTTCCCTCCCATTGCAGGTATTTATACCGCTATCATTGGAGGGATTTTAGTTTCTTTTTTTAGTGGTTCAAACCTTACCATTAAAGGCCCTGCTGCAGGATTAATCGTTATTGCATTGGGATGTATAGAAGAATTAGAAAGAGCATTTCCCGGGAATGGCTATAAGCTCGCTATTGCCGTTATAGCAGTGTCAGGAATATTGCAAATTATATTAGGCATTGTTCGTTCTGGTTTTTTTGTTGACCTTATGCCAAGTGCCGCTATCCATGGTATGTTGGCATCGATAGGAATAATTATTGCTTCAAAACAAATTCATATCGCCCTAGGAGTAAAACCTTCTTCAAAAGAACCGTTAGCGCTTCTCGAAGAAATCCCTCATAGCATTACTCACATGAATCCTGAGTTAGCATTTATTGGAGTAATCAGCATTCTTACCTTATTTATTCTTCCAAAAATAAAAAACCGTTATGTAAAAATGGTTCCAGGGCCATTATTAGTAATTCTTTTTGCCATTCCATTAGGCCTTCTCTTTGAGCTTAATCATGACCACAATTATGAATTTATAAGTGTATTTCATATTGACCCATCAGAAGTATTGGTTAAACTTCCAGCTTCTTTTACTGCGGGTATTACCTCACCAGATTTTAGCCAACTGTTAAATCCTATTTCTTTAAAATACATTGTTATGTTTTTGCTAGTAGGATCTATTGAAGCATTGCTTGCCGCTAAAGCTATTGATATTCTTGACCCACTTAAACGTAAGTCAAATCTAAACAAAGATCTGGTGGCACTTGGGATTGGAAATACGATTGCGGGTTTTGTGGGAGGACTGCCCATGATCTGCGAGATCGTTCGTTCGTCTGCAAACATAAACAATGGAGGAAAAACACAATGGTCTAATTTTTTCCATGGCATTTTCTTACTAGGTGCAATTTTATTTATTGCTCCCATTATACAATTGATACCCAATGCTGCACTAGCGGCAATGTTAATATTCACTGGATACCGTCTTGCTTCTCCCGATGAATTTAGAAAAACTTTTAAAATAGGTCCCGATCAATTACTCATCTTTGTAAGTACCATTATTGTAACCATTGCTACAGATCTTTTGGTAGGAATTGGGTTTGGCATTTTAATCAAATTTTTACAACATATCTTCTTTGGAGCACCTGTTAAAAGTATGTTTAGAGCAAATATGACATCTGAAAAAATCGACGAAAATTCCTACATAGTAAAATTAAAAGATGCGGCTGTATTTACTAATTTTTTAGGATTTAAGAAAAAATTCGGTCTTATCCCAAAAACATCTCACGTAGAATTAGACATGAATGAAGTTGTAATTTTGGATCATACATTCATGGAACATTTGCATCAATTTGAAGAAGACTTTAGTCATGAAGGAGGACATATAACCTTAAAAGGCATGGACCATCTTACGCCTTATTCCAATCATCCTTTATCTGCTAGAAAGTTAATTAACAACGCTATTTTCGCAGCCACCAAAATAACTTACAACCAACGTCAAACGGCTCTTTCAGAACTTGCTTTAAAAAACGGGTATCATTTCGATCATAAAAGAACTACAAGTATTTTAAAATTTAGATTTGCTCCATTTGCTATTGCTAAAAAAGCTGAATATGGCGAAAATCTAGTCATGTGCAGCTCTCCTCAATGCAATTATTTCTTCACTGATATTCATATAGAAGAAGGTGCATTGATGACTCAAACTGATTACAAGATGACAATCTTACTTGTAACAGATATTCATACCATAATTCCAGAATTTAAACTAGAAAAAACTGGCGCGTTGGATATGCTTAAAGAAATTGGAGGCTCAAAAGATATTGACTTTAACGATTATCCTATATTTTCAGACGAATATTTCTTAACTGGAAAAATTGAGACCGAAGTAAGAGTATTTTTCAAAGACCCTTTATTAAGATTGTTTGAGCGAAAAAAAGGGTTTTATGTGGAATGCAAAAACAACGTGCTCCTTATTTATCGTAAAATAGACTTATTAAGTATAGATGAGATAAACGCTTCAATTGAATTCCTTAATGAGTTTATGTCTATAATAGTCCCTGAGAAAAAACCACCTCTTTCGAAATAAAACTATTGGTATTTTTTAAAAAATAAAATATGCAGGTAATTTTATCTGCATATTTTATTTTAAAACAGATTTTAATCAGATTCAATTTATATTTTTACAGTATAATTAAAGAACAAATGCTGACTATTCAATTTTAAAATTATGAAAAATAGTATTACAATATTCTTACTTTTCTTGTCCTTCTCGCTTTATGCACAAGTAGACACGTTAAAGAAATCGGTTTCAATCCAAAAGGACAAAGATGCTCTAAAATTTAATTTGAACGAAGACGGTTCTCATTATTTTCAAGCTACTTTTTTGAACCAAGTTTGGGTGCGTTATAACGAAAGTAACCCAGGTACAACAGTTATGGGTAAACACGCCCCAGAAACTTTTGATATTGGGCTACGAAGAACTAGAGTGCAATTATTTGGACAAATTACAGACAAAGTATTTGTCTATTTTCAACTCGGCCAAAATAATTTTAATTCTATGTATGCCTCCAATCCTGCAAGCAATCGCAAAGTAGCATTTTTTATTCACGACGCTGTTGGCGAATATAAATTAACTAAAAAAAATCAGCTTAAGATAGGTGGCGGACTAACAATTGCCAATGGATTGTCAAGATTTTCACAACCGAGTATAGGTACAATTATGACTCTAGATGTACCTGTATTTGCTCAAGCTACAGTAGACCAAACAGATCAATTTTCCAGAAAATTGAGTATTTATGCAAGAGGTCAACTATCTAAATTTGATTATCGATTTTCTTTAAGCGATCCCTTTCCTGTAAATTCTAATGGAGCGACACCTCCTGCTATTTCTTCCAATTCATCGTTTGCATTGCTTGGGCATCACAAACAATATCAAGCATACGTTATGTATCAATTTTTTGAACATGAAGGACACAACACTCCATACATGACCGGCACTTACCTTGGAAAGAAAAAAATATTCAATATAGCAGGTGGTTTTATTAATCAAGGCAAAGCTACTTGGAGAAAAGAAACTAATGGCGACACCACTTATACAGATATGACTTTATGGAGCGTAGAAAGTTATCTTGACATGCCTTTAAACAAAGAAAAAGGAACTGCCATTTCTGCTTATGCTGGATACTTTAATCTAAATTATGGCAAAGATTATCTTCGCTATAACGGTATTATGAATCCCGCGAATGGCTCCATTGCTACAAATGCAATAGCAAATCCATCTTATGGTAACGCATTTCCAATGTTTGGAACAGGTAAAGTAATATATGCACAAGCAGGTATTTTACTTCCTAAAAAGCTACTAGGGGAAAAAGGGGGACAATTACTTCCGTATATCAGCATTATGTCGGCTGACTTTCAAAAACTCAATCACCGCCAAATGAATGTATTTGATGCAGGAGTAAACTGGCTTGTAAACGGCCACAAAGCAAAATTAACTGTGGATTATCAACTTCGTCCTACCTACTATCAGGACCTAAACGGTGCACACAGGGCAGGTTCTAACAAAAGTAGTCTGATAGTTCAATACCAGATTTTTATTTAATAGTAGTAAGTTTGGTTATCTATCAAATACTTAATATGTTTAATAGTTAACCAAACTTAAATTAGATGAAAAAAATAGTATCAATTCTTTTTGTATTTGCAGGACTACTCCTACAAACTTCTACTAAAGCTCAAGATATTCCTTTAGATCAATTTGACAAAGCAGGAATAGAAGTTCTTAATGGCTTTATAAAAGCGATAATGGATAATCAAGGTGATGAAATGGCTGCCGCTAAAGCAGCGTTACCCTTCGTGCATAAATCTGACTACGATGCTAGTGGTACAAATTTATTAAGAGATCGTTTAGATTTCAGTTTTAAAAAAGCATGGCAAAATGCTAAATTTTATAAAAATCCAATTCTCGTAACGCGTGTTCAAAAACAAAGTCTTTCTGCGATAGGCTTCAAAACTACTGCACAAAGTGGTACCTCCTATAAAGTTTGGATTGCGAAAAACGACGGTATCGCTGGCTTGCCAGCCCCATTGCATATTTTCTTTCCTGCAGATGGATCAGCGCCTAAGCTTCATAATTACGGAAGTTTATAGTTACATAAACTTTATAAGTGAAAAATACAGCTTTTTAAGAGTTCTTAAAAAGCTGGATTTTTCACTTTCAATAAAACGCAGCAACTATTCCTTTATCAACTGTCCACTCATTTTCAACAGCTCAGTTTCCGATTGCTTGGCCATATAAATCGCAGTATACAACCTTGATGCTGCCTCTAAAAAGGAAGACTGTACATCTCTTAACTCAATATCTGCAAGGCTTCCTACATTGTACTTCTCTAATGCTATTACTGCATTTTTTTCAGTTATTGTTAAATTTTTTTGTTCTATATCTACTAAATTAATATTCATTTGGTATTGGTTATAAGTTTTATAAAGTTCGTGACTGATTTGTAGTTCTAAATCCTCACGCTGTTTCTCTTGAGATACTTTTTGAACTTTGGCATTCTGAATATTTCTATTGGCAACACCACCACTGTACAAATTCCAAGATAAGGTGGCACCATAAGTAGGCCCATAACTTCTCGAAAGTTGTGCAAAACCAATAGCGGCAGTAGATCGAGTGTAATTATAACCTCCAAATAAATTCAACTGCGGATAACGAGTAGAGCGTGTTTGATCAAGACTAAGATTAGCAATACGTTCGTTTTGTCTAGACAACAATAATTCTGTATTTTGATTTTTAATTTTATCTGTAAGTTCTACATACTTTAAACTTTTGTCTAGACTTATGATATCAGAGACCTTAACATCTAACTTTATTTCGCGGCCTATTATTCTATTTAAATCCGCTTGTACATCTTTACAATACAATTCCTGACGTATCAAAGCAGAACTGTCTGTATTAAGATCTGCCTGCGCCTGCATCAATGTTAGTAATGAAGCTGTTCCCACATTATAATGTGTCTGAATAAGTCTTTTTCTTTGAATAGAAATAGAAAGCGTTTCTTTTAATTGAGCAAGCATTTTTTCTTGTAAATTAATGCTGTAATATGTTATAATTATAGTTGATACTAAATCCTCTATGGCTAACAAGGTTTGTGTCTCTCCTATTCTTTCAAATTCCGCAAGTTTATCTTTAGTAACAAACATATTTAGACCGTCAAAAATCCTCCAATTTATCACAGCATTAGCACTGGTCGTTGAAGATTTTAAATTATCCCCTTCTCTAACGGGACCTGTGAAAGGTTGGAGATAACTGTTAGAAATATTATTTGTTTGTATAGCATTAAATCCAAGGCTTGGCAGCATCCACTCCCAAGTATTATTGTTTTGCGCTATTTGTAAATTATTTTTTGCTAGTACAATCGAAAAGTTATTTTTTAAACCCATACGAATTGCTTCATTCAGAGAAAGTGTATCCTGTGCTAAAGTTTTATTTTCAACGGCAACAAAAAACACTATAAACACAAGTATATAAAGTCTATTTAACATGATCAATTGTTTTTTTAGTTCTTGACATAAAAGTATACATCGCTGGAATTACAAAAAGAGTAAGTGTAAGCGACAACAATAATCCTCCAATCACGACAATCCCCATCCCCATTCTACTTTTAGAACCAGCACCAAGTGCCAGTGCAATGGGTAGAGCTCCTAAGGCTGTAGCAAGACTGGTCATTAAAATTGGACGAAGACGAGCTGCAGAAGCTTCTAGAATAGCCTCCTTTACTGTCTTTCCTTCAGCTTTAAGATGATTAGCAAATTCTACAATTAGAATTCCGTTTTTAGTTACCAGTCCTACCAACATAATGATTCCTATCTGACTAAAAATATTCATCGTCTGATTGAAATACCAGAGTGACAACAATGCTCCTGCTAATGCAAGTGGCACGGTTAGCATAATAATAAGAGGGTCAATAAAACTTTCAAATTGCGCAGCCAATACTAAATATATTAATACCAGTGCCAATAAAAATGCAAACATTATATTAGAAGAACTTTCTGCATAATCTCTTGAGGCTCCTGATAACGAAGTGGAAAAAGAATCGTCTAATACCTTATCTGCTATTTCATTCATAGCATCAATACCATCACCAATTGTTTTACCTGGCGCCAATCCAGCAGAAACAGTGGCGGATTGGTAACGATTATAATGAAACAACTGTGGAGGACTGCTTTGCTCTTCTACCTTAACAAGGTTATCAATTTGTATAAGCTGTCCTTGACTACTTTTAACATACATCGATTTTAAATCAAGAGGTTCGTCTCGGTTTACTCGATCTACTTGTCCAACAATTTGATATTGCTTACCATTCATATTAAAATAACCAAAACGTTGCCCTGACAAGGATAGCTGAAGAGTTTGTGCAATATCTGCCACAGATACGCCAAGCGATTTGGCTTTCTCTCTATCGATAGAAATATAAAGTTCCGGCTTATTAAATTTCAGATTCACGTCCACCGTTTGAAATATTGGATTCTTATTCGCTTCCTCCAAAAATTGAGGTAGTTTTTCTTTTAGTCTATTAAAGTTTGGCGCTTGCACTACAAACTGAACGGGCAATCCACCTATACCACCTGTAGAAATTGTTTGCTGTTGAATGACAAACACCTTTGCTTCTGGAAACTGTTTAGTAACTTTATTTAAATAATTAGCAATGTCCATTTGTGAACGTTTCCTTTCAGAAGGGTCGGATAAAACAATTCTAGAGAATCCAGTATTAACTGCACCAGACCCTGAAAATCCAGGAGCTGTCACACACAGAATTATTTTCTTTTCAGGAATTGAATCATTTGCAAAAGTAGATATTTTATCCATAAAATGATCTGTATATTCAAAGGAAGCTCCCTCAGGAGCCGTTACTGAAAGTCTCATCGCACTTCTGTCTTCCATTGGAGCGAGTTCAGATTGTAAGAGTTTATTAAACCCTACAATCATTAACATAGCTACAAAAATAATCACTATTGCAATCCAGCGTTTTTTAAGAAAATTACCAAGCGAACGTTCATAACCACTAATCATACCTTGAAAAAACGGTTCCGTAAGAATATAGAAACGACTTTTTTTATTAGGATCTTTTCTAACTAATTTAGCATTTAGCATTGGAGTTAATGTCAACGAAACAAAAGCAGATATTAAAACAGCTCCAGCAATTACAACTCCAAACTCTCTAAACAATCGTCCTACAAATCCTTCTAGAAATATTACAGGCATAAACACTGCTGCCAGTGTAATAGAAGTTGCGATTACGGCAAAGAAAATTTCATTAGAACCTTCTATTGCAGCATCTATAGGACTTTTCCCTTGCTCAATTTTTTTATATATATTTTCAGTGACCACTATCCCGTCATCTACCACAAGGCCTGTAGCCAATACTATAGCAAGCAGCGTAAGCACGTTTATAGAATACCCCATCAAATACATTATAAAAAAAGCTCCGATCAGCGATACTGGAATATCAATAAGTGGACGAAATGCAATTAGCCAATCTCTAAAAAATAAATAAATAATTAAAATCACAAGAATGACGGATATGATAAGTGTTTCTTCTACTTCTTCTATCGATAATTTTATAAACTTTGTATTGTCTAAGGCCAATTGAAGTTTATAATCTTTTGGAATTTCTTTTTTTATTTCTTCTACTCTTTTATAAAACTCTTCTGCAATATCCAGATAATTAGCACCAGGTTGAGGTATCAATCCTAATCCAATCATTGGTATACCTGATTCCTTCAATATGGTTTCTTCATTTTCTGGGCCTAGTCTAGCATAGCCTACATCTCTCAAACGTACAATTTTATCGCCTTGTGTTTTTATAATAAGATTGTTAAACGATTCTTCGTCGGTAAGTTTACCTACTGTTCTTACGCTAAGTTCTGTAGTATTCCCTTCTATTTTTCCACTTGGCAACTCTACATTTTCACGATTCAACGCTTCCATAATATCTGTAGCAATAATGTTATAAGACGCCATCTTCAAAGGATCCATCCAAATTCTCATGGCATATCTTTTCTGTCCCCAAATCTGTATCGTGCTTACTCCAGGAATAGTCTGTAATCTTTCTGCAATTACATTCTCAGCATAATCACTAACCTGCAATTGATCCTTTGTATCACTTTGAAGAGTAATTGCTAATATTGCATCTGAATTTGCATCTGCTTTAGTAACTACAGGTAAAGCATCTATATCTTGTGGAAGCTGTCGAACAGCCTGAGAAACTTTATCACGAACATCATTGGCTGCAGCTTCAAGATTTGCACTCAAGTTAAACTCTACTGTAATTACACTTGACCCCTGATTACTAGCCGACGAAATAGTACGGATACCTTCAATCCCATTTAATGCTTTTTCTAACGGTTCTGTGATTTGCGATTGTATTACTTCAGCATTAGCGCCGGTATAACTTGTTCTAACAGTAATAACAGGTGGATCTATGGAAGGATATTCTCGCACACCCAAAAAGGTGAAACTAATCAGACCAAAAAGAACTATGACAAGGCTCATTACAATAGCCAGCACTGGTCTTCGGATACTTATAGTGGATAATGATGCCATAATTATTTAGTAACAATTTTAAAAATAAAATTAATTTTCAATACGTCTTAGTAAGTTTAAGTGGCGCATCCTGTCTTATCGACATTACACCTGTCACCACCACTGTATCTCCTAACTGAAGACCTTTTGTTATCTCAATATTAGTAGGTGTTCGAACTCCAGTTTCTACCATTTGCTCGTGTGCTTTACCACTTTTATACAGATAAACTTTCTGTCCTTTTAGTATAGGAATAATAGATTCGGTTGGAATCATAATAGCGCTCTGATTCTGTTTAAGTACTAATTTTATTTTTGCAAAAGCGCCAGGAAAAATTTTCCCGTTGTTGTTTGAGGCAACCGCCCTCAACTGAACAGTTCTTGTTCCTTGATCAATCTTTGGATCTATAGCATAAATGGTTGCGCTAAAAGGTCCTTCTAATCCCTGTACAGAAAAAAATACTTTGTCACCTTTTTTTATTTTATCCATGTATTTTTCTGGAACAGAAAAATCTACTTTAAGAGGATCTATCTGCTGCATGGATACAACTAATGTAGAAGGAGTAATATATGTTCCTTCACTTATTTTCTTCAAGCCTAATACCCCGTTAAAAGGAGCTCTTATTTCTGTTTTTGCTATCTGAGCAGTCATATTTTCTATATCTGCTTTTACTAAATTTACTTGATTAAGCACTATATCGTATTCCTCTCTACTCACTCCATTAATGTCCAATAATTTTTTCTGACGTACCTCTCTTTCTTCTGCCAAAGTCAATTGAAATCTCAATTTTTTTAGCTGAGCCTGAAGATCTGCATCGTTAATTTTTACTAATAATTCACCTTTTGAAACTCTTCCCCCTTCTACTATATTCATCATAACAATTTTCCCAGACACCTCTGGTCTAAGTTCAGCTTCCTCATTTGCAGAAATTGTACCCGATGAATATACTTCATTGTTTAAAATTTCCGATTTCACTACATAAGCCGTGATAACAGATGGCGGCTTGGTAGCTCCCGGCACAATTGATCCTCCATTTAATTCTGATTTTTTAGCATCTATGAAAAACATCTTTAT
>JANOTP010000204.1:0-3187 GCA_031416415.1 Cytophagales bacterium
CGCTGAAGATATTATTGCTGATCGAGATTATCCTCCTTTTAACCGTGCAGCTATGGATGGTTATGCCATTCGTCACGAAGATTTTTTAAAAGGTAAGAGAGAATATATAATTGTTGAAGAAATTTATGCAGGTGCTGTTGCATCTAAAAAAATAACAGAAGGCGAATGTTATAAAATAATGACGGGAGCTTCAACTCCAATTGATTCAGATAGTATTCTAAGAATAGAAGATACAGAACAAAAAGATAATAAGGTATATTTTAAAACAGATTTATTAAAAAAAGGGCAAAACATTGCCAAAAAAGGAGAGGATAAAAAAGAAGGAGAATTAGTACTTCTTAAAAATTCCACTCTTCGTCCTCTCGAACTAGCGGCACTAGCAGTATTAGGAATATCAACTATTTCTGTATACAGATTACCTATTGTTTCTATTATCTCTACTGGCGATGAAGTAATATCTATTCATCAAAAAATATTACCCCATCAAATTCGTGATTCAAATAGTTATACGATTGAAGCTTTTTTAAAAACGTATCATATTTCTATTACAAACAAAAAACTTGTTCCCGATAATAAAGAAAAATTAATGCAATCCATTAGTGAACTTATAGGGTCAGATATTCTTATTTTAAGTGGTGGCGTTTCTATGGGTGATGCCGATTATATTCCAGAAGTTTTGAATTCATTAGGTGTTGAAAAAATATTCCACAAAGTTGCCATAAAACCGGGAAAACCTCTTTGGTTTGGAAAAAGTGAAAAAGGAGTAGTGTTTGCTCTCCCAGGAAATCCTATGTCGGTTCAAATTACATATAAAATTTTCATAGAACCTTTTCTTAGAAAATGTTTTGGACTTCCAGAGCTGCTGTCCTTGAAGCTTCCCATAACTAAAGATAGAAAAAAGAAAGTTAACTTTGATGAATATTTTCCTTGTATAATAGAAACTAAAATAACTTCTGGAATTAGCCCTGTTTCATTTAATGGTTCTGGAGACGTTACTTCTATTATTTCTTCTCATGGAATTGCTTTACAAGAATCAAAAAAGGAAGAGCTTAATGCTGGAGATATCGTTAGTTTTTATTTTTGGTAATGAAGATGTTTTAGTATAAAAAATAAATAAAAATGAAATATAGATAAAATTATAATTTACTAAATGTGTCCAGTTAATTTTAACCGGACACATTTGTAAGAAAATAAATTAGTTTTTTACCAGTTTAATATTTTTATCATACGTTCCAACTTGAAGTTTTACTAAATATACTCCAACAGGAAGATTAGAGAGTGCTATTTTATAATTACCTCCAGCGAGTTCTGATCCGTTTAAGATAGTTTCAATTTTATGTCCTGTCATATCGTATACTTCTAATTTTACTGAAGCACTATTCGTTAGCTCAAAATGTACTTCAGAGCTAATTTCATAAGGATTTGGATAAACAGTAAAACTAGCACCAGATTGAGCATCTTCAATCCCTGTGGCCGTTGATATCGTAATTGTTTGATTAGTACTCACAGCATTGTAATTTGCATCTGCAGGTATATCCAATTGAAGTGTAACAATTCCCGCAGAAACAAGCGATAAAGTACTAGTATTTACAGTAGCAGATCCTGTACCGTTGGTTACTGACCATATAGCAGTTCCAGTTCCTGCGCTTATTGTATTTGTAAGAGTAATCGTATTACCAGAAACTCCATTATTAGCAGATGTAATAGAAGCTGTTCTATTCGCTTTATTGACAGTGATAGTAGCAGTTGCAGATCCTGCTCCAAAACTACCAGAAGCAGCTTGATCAACTTTTACAGTAGCAGTTCCCGCTCCATTAATGGTGATTTGTCCATTGGCCGCTACCGTTACAGTCCCTGCAGGATTGCTATTGATAAGTGAATACGTAAATGTCCCAGGTGAATTTGAAGTAGCCACCATCATAAAGACTGGATCACCGTATACTTTCGTAGCGCCATTAAATGTTATACTTGGCGTAGTTAGATTACTAATATTTATAAGTTGATTACTACTTGTAGCATTATAATTAACATCCGCAACCACGTCTACTTGTACTGTTACTGTTCCAACAGTAATTAGAGATAAGTTAGCACCCGTTAAGCTTGAAGTACCAGTACCATCTGTTTTAGACCAATTAGCTGTGCCTCCAGTAGGAGAGGTGGTGTAAGTTAAATTAATTGAACCACCTGCAGTACCTGTACTCGTAGAAGTAATCGTTACTATTCGATTTGCTTTAGTAATGGTCAGTGTACCGTTTATGAGTGTAAGATCATAATTATTATCACTACCTCCAATGGCAGTGATGGTATAGCTACCAGGACTCGTAGTTCCATTGGCTGTGGAAGAAGCACTTGGAAGTACATCTATCACAGAAGAAGTTTCACTATTTGCAAAACCAACGTAGGTAAAGGTAAACGTAGGATTGGCGACGCCATATACTCTTGATTGAGCATCTACCGTAGCAGTGATGGTAGCTTTTGTTATAGTAAGTATTCCATTTACATAACTAAAAGTATAATTATTATCTGAACCTCCTGAAACAGTAATAGCAGGTGTTCCAACATTTGTTGTTGCAACTGCTGCATGAGTAGCTGTTGGAGCAACATCAATGACAGATGCTGTTTCACTGTTTACAAATCCTGAATACGTAAAACTAGCAGTAGGATTGGCAACTCCATAAACTCTGCTCTGGTTTGTCGCAGTAACTATAAGGGTAGCTTTATTAATAGTAACGCTAGCCGTAGTCGAGTTTGCCGCATAACATCCAGAAGCTGCTTGATCTACTTTTACAGTGGCAGTTCCTGCACCTAACAAAGTTGTTAGACCAGCAGCCGTAACTGTCGCTATAGAGGCAGGAGTGCTGCTTACGAAAGAATACGTAAATGCACCAGACGAAGCTGAAGTAGCGGTAAGAGTAAACGCTGCATTACCATACGTTTTTGTGTTGTTTCCAAAGGTAATACCAGCAGTCGTAGAGCCACTTACAGTGATAGAAGCTGTATTGGTAAGGCTTACAGTACCACATCCAGTTTTAGTACCTTTAATGGTAATCGTATTTGCTCCTGCAGAAAGACTCGCATTATAAACTGAAACAGAAAGGTTACCACCATTTCCGATAATTGCAGGTCCGGCAGTGCTTGCACCAATGTAGGCTTGGTAAGAAACATCTGTTTCTGAATTTTGTACTGT
>JANOTP010000205.1:0-9080 GCA_031416415.1 Cytophagales bacterium
CCCAACATATAATATTCATTGAGTGAATAATACGTAAAATAGTTGGCAGACTGAATTTTGAAAATAAAAGGATTGTGATTGTGGGAAGAAATTCTTACAAAATAAGTTTGTACTGTAGTATCTGTGGGGATATCAAATATAAAATTTTTGTGTGCGTAAGGTCTAATGTCAAATGGATGTGCGTAACCCGCTTTCAGTACTTTGTAATCGCCTTTTCTACTTTTATAATAAAATTCTAATTGATCTATATGTGGATCAGAGTTTTCAAAAATCCATCTTTTATCACAATTATCTATCTCTTTTAATGAAAAACAAACCCAATAGACGTAAGAAGTATTTTCAACAGAGGCAAATTTCTTTTTAGTGGTATGTGGTATAAAATTAATAGATTTTGAAACTTCGTTTATGGATAAATTTCCAGAAGTATCTGTTAAGATTCCAAGTTGAGAACCTACCAAAAGTATTTCTCGTTGTGAATTATTCAATAATACAGTCGTAGTCTTTTGTGAGTGAACCGCAAAAGCTAAAAAGCAAAAATAAAGTGTTATGTAAAATGCTTTTCTTGACATTGTATAAAAGTAATAAATAATTCTATTATTTTGGGTAAAAAATGCAAAAAATGACTAAATAATTAACTTATTCTTCTCAGATTCACATCTTCATATAAGAGCTGGATTTTATTTTCTCTTGAAAATGAGGGTAATGCGTATAGTCGCAAGTTGTCTAGTAAAGTAGATAATTGGAAGGTGTTTTTTTTAGATTGCTTTTTAGTAAGTTAATTTTAACTTTATTCCTCAAATTATAATAGATATACAATGGGAATCCTTTCGGTTCTGAGTAAACCTTTTGCCTCTTATATTGTTGGCAGTCAGAAAAAGTGGGCTGGAAAGGCTGGTGAGACACAACAAAAAGTCCTTCACTATTTAATTTCAAAAGCCTCTACTACTGAATTTGGTAAAGATCATAATTTTTCTTCCATAAAAAATTACGAAGATTTTAAACGTAATGTACCCGTCAGAGATTATGAGGGCTTGAAAGAATATGTAGAGAGAGTAGTAAAAGGCGAGTCAAATGTATTATGGCCTGGTCTTCCTACGTATTTTGCTAAGACTTCTGGAACTACATCAGGGGTGAAGTATATTCCTATTAGCGCAGACTCTATTGGTTTTCATATCAACGGTGCTAGAGATGCACTTTTGAATTATGTTCACAACACAGGGAAGTCCCTTTTTCTTGATGGGAAATTAATGTTTCTTTCTGGTAGTCCAGAAATGGAAAAGAAAAATGGCGTCTATGTTGGTAGGCTTTCTGGAATAGTGAATCATCATGTACCTGGTTATTTGCGTACCAATCAAAAGCCTTCTTATGAAACCAATTGTATGAACGATTGGGAAGCTAAACTCGATAAAATAATTGACGAAACGCTGAATGAGCGCATGACTCTTATCTCTGGAATACCTCCATGGGCCCAGATGTATTTTGATAAAATTGTAGCACGCACAGGTAAAAAAATAAAAGATGTATTTCCTGATTTTTCTTTATTTGTATACGGTGGTGTAAACTTCGAACCTTATAAAGCAAAGCTGTTTGATACGATTGGTAAAAAAATAGATTCAGTGGAAACCTATCCTGCTTCGGAAGGCTTTATTGCTTTCCAAGACTTGCCAGAAAATGAAGGTTTACTTCTACTTCTAAATAGTGGAATTTTTTATGAGTTTATTCCTACAGAAGAATATTTTAAAGAAAATCCAAAAAGACTATGTATTGAAGAAGTAGAATTAGGTGTCAACTACGCGCTGATCATGAATACCAATGCAGGTTTATGGGGGTATTCAATCGGTGACACGGTAAAATTTGTATCAAAAGATCCCTATCGAATTGTTGTAACAGGAAGAATTAAACATTTCATTTCAGCTTTTGGAGAACATGTAATTGGTGAAGAAGTAGAAAAGGCAATGTCAGCAGCTTTAGTCAACTTTCCTGAAGCTGAAATAGTAGAATTTACCGTTGCTCCACAAGTGACACCTGATAGCGGATTACCCTATCACGAGTGGTTTATAGAGTTTTCTAATCTACCGAAAGATATGAATGCTTTTCAACTGGATTTGGATGAAGCCTTGATAAAATTAAATACTTATTATAAAGATCTTATAACTGGGAGCGTATTAACAAGATTGAAAATAGCCCCTTTACAAAAAGATGGTTTCCGCAATTATATGAAATCACAAGGCAAGCTGGGTGGTCAAAATAAAGTTCCTCGTTTGTCTAACGATAGAAAAATTGCAGATGATTTGGTAGCTTTTAAATTGTACTAAATAGGATAGCGTTATAGTTAAATCTATCTTTTATTTATAATAAAGCACTATTGAATAACACTAATAACTCAATACTCAGGACACAATACTAATGACTACAATTAAAATAGCAGGTGTGCCAGAACATTTTAACCTTCCTTGGCATTATGCTTTAGAAAATAAAATGTTTGAACAAAAAGGCATTGATCTGCAATGGACTGACTATCCTGAAGGTACAGGAGCAATGAACAAAGCTCTTCGTTCGGGTGAACTTGATGTTGCTGTGATACTGACAGAAGGAGTTGTTGCCGATATTGTAAATGGTAATAAAAGTAAAATTGTACAATGGTATGTAAAATCTCCTTTGGTATGGGGGATACATGTAGCTTCAAGTTCTGATATTGAAAATGAAAAGCAGTTTGTTGGAAAAAAATATGCGATCAGCCGTTATGGTTCGGGATCGCATTTAATGGCTTTTGTAGATGCTCACTTAAGAGGCTTTAAAATTACACCAGAACAATTTGTAGTAGTCAATAATCTTGATGGAGCGGTAAAATCTATTAGTACTGGAGAGTCTGATATTTTTATGTGGGAGAAATTTATGACTAAACCCTATGTAGATAAAGGTATTTTCAGGAGAGTAGCGGAGTGCCCAACACCATGGCCTTCATTCGTCATTGTAGTACGAGAAGATTTTTTAAAACAATATCCTGATTTAATAGTGGAAATGCTTACCGTAATTCAATCGGCTTGTAAGGCATTTATTTCATTACCCGACGTAGTAGAAAGAATATCAAAACGTTTTAACTTGAAAGTGGAAGATGTGAAAGAATGGTTGAAATCCATTCAATGGCAAACGGATAAACTATTTGACAAAAAACCTTTAGAAGGAGTAATGCAAAGTTTAGTAGAGTTAAATATTATAGAAAAAACAAAATTAATCGATGAGATTGTTGGGTAATAGATAGGAACTTTTAATTACAAATTATGATTGATAAAAAATATTATTGTGTAGTATTAACCGTTATAATTTTATTAGGGTTTTCTTCGTGTGAAGTATTGTCTCAAACTAATTCGTCAAGTTCAAAAAAGTATAAAACCGAAAGAGTTATAATACTTGTCATTGATGGTCCAAGGTATACGGAAACTTGGGGCGATTCTACTCACAAATATATTCCTCACATGGCAAATCACATGGCTTCTTCTGGAGTTATTTGTACTAATTTTTATAACGATGGATTTACTTATACTACATCAGGTCATGCAGCATTATGTACGGGCGTTCGTCAAGAATTAGAAAATACAAAGGGAACAGATTTACCTCAGCAACCTTCTATTTTCCAATATTATTTAAAGCAATCAGGATTGCCAAATACCAAAGCGTGGCTATTGGCTTCTAAAGATAAATTATTTATCCTTGGAAATTGTAAAGATTTAAAATGGAATAATAAATTTAATCCATCTTCTGATTGTGGCAGAAATGGTGCTTTGTCAGGTTATAGAAAAGATACGGTTACCTATAATCATATCATGAACGTATTGAAAACGGACAAGCCAAATTTGTTATTAGCGAATTTCAAAGAACCAGATGGAGCAGGACATGCCAACAACTGGCCTGAATATTTAAAAGGAATTGTAGAAACAGATAGTTTGGTTTGGGAAGTATGGAAGTTTATACAAAGTGATTCCTATTATAAAGATAAAACTACTTTATTTATTACCAACGACCATGGTCGCCATCCTGATGGATGGAAAGATGGCTTTATTTCTCATGGCGATGATTGTGATGGATGTAAACATATTAACTTTTTTGCTTTTGGTCCTGATTTTAAAAAGGATATTAGGATAGATAATTATTATTCTCAAGTAGACGTACCCTCTACAGTAGCTGAATTGATGGGTTTTTCGCTTTCGGAAGGTCAGGGGAAAATTATGAAGAAATTATTTAAATAAGCTGTGGGAATAACTATTCTTTTAGCAAGAGTAAGATTTTATTAATATTAGTTATTGTTGCTCTCGCTCAAACGCTTGCTTTTTATAATTATAGTAGCAAAGATCTTCCGTTTAATAGCGCATTAAACTTTAAGTGTAGACATACCCCCATCTACATGTAGTATCTGACCTGTAATCCAGCCTGCTTTTGGCGAAAGTAAAAATTCAATCATATTAGCGATATCCTCTGTCGTACCAATTTTTTTTAAAGGATGTCTTTGAGCATTTGCTTCTTTTTTTTGATCGCTGTTTAAGAGGGAAGCCGCAAGAGGAGTATCTGTTAAGGAAGGAGCAATACAATTAACACGTATTCTGGGAGCGTATTCTGCAGCTAGCGCTTTCGTCAGTCCTTCTAAGGCTCCTTTAGAAGTGGATACTTGTGTGTGGAAACTTAAACCTGTTTGAACCGCTACGGTAGATAATAAAATAATCGATGCTTCTTCAGCGGTTTTTAATTTTGAAATAACAGCTTGAATAGTTTTTATAGCACCAATAACTTGTAAGTTAAAATCATTTGCAAAATCTTCTGATTTTATTCTTTCGAAAGGTTTTAGATTAATACTGCCTGGGCAATAAACAATTCCATTTATTGAATCGGGTAAAAAATCAAATGATAGTTTTTCATCTAGGACGTTAATATAATGATACTCGATTAACGGATGGTTCGGTTCAATGTTGTTTTTAAAATAGGTAGCATATACTTTATGACCTAATTCAGCTAATTGATTCGATACTTGCTTTCCTATTCCAGAAGAACCTCCTATTATTAAGTAGTTTGACATTTAGATAATTAGTTTAGTTTAATTCGCTTCTTTTTTTTATTTAAAAATTCAGCTTTTAAATCGAGTTTTGTTATTTTTGAATTATCAACCTTGTAAATTAAAATAAAGTTCATATCTGTTATATTAATAAAAGTAGAGTAGAGCGTGCCACCTTCTTTTCCTTTTTCATTTTTAGATTTAAATTGAACAGCTTTAGCTACCACATTCCCAACTTCTTTTAAGGTAATGGAATCTTCACTTTTTTGTAATTTAGTGATAGCTTCTTCCATAGCGCCATATCTATAGCATGGATAGTTACCTGCTGTTGTATCGGACAACAAAAAATTAGTAACCATAAGTGTATTGTTTTTAATCGTTACGATGTTTTTAATTCCTTTGACCCATTCTATAACCACTGCATTACCAGTTTTATCTCCTATCAAAATATGCCCGTTTTTTAACGCTATTTTTTTATTTTCAATATAGGTAACTGCTTCGGTCACATTAGTGCATTTTGCTAAAATATCATCTCCAAGATTTGTCGTTGGTTTTCCATAACCTTTAGGAATTGATTGTTCTGGTGTTGAAGCTCCATCAAAATATAATCCTTCTTCGTTGATTCCGCCTTGTGCAAAGTTGTCCCAGCCATACCAGAGCCTTGCTAATCCTTTTTTGTCTTTTGGTAATATTTGGATGTAGGGCTTGACATTATACCAATAATCTTCATTGTTTACAGCATATATCTTTCCTGTATTGCTGTCTATAAAATATAGAATAGAACAAGCTGTTAAATTTTTCAATCCAAAGAAGAAAAATAAAATTAGGAGACTATATGTTTTATTCATTTTAGAAATTAATTAATAAATTTTTAGTTAATAAAACTTCAAAGGACAGAAGTAGGTTTTGAATTTTTTGTAACGTTTCTTTATCTGTTATTTTACACTCTGCATTGATTTTTGTTTTTGCAAAAGGTATTAATAATTGTGTTTCTTCAGTTATAGTTGCCTCAATAACGTTAAGTGTTTCTAACAGCGATGCATGTCCTTTTTGCCCTACAGATGAAGCGGTGATAAGTGCTAGAGGTTTTTTAGAAAACTCCATAGAAGACACGGTCCAATCAATAGCATTTTTTAAAGTGCCGGGAACACCCATAGCATATTCGGGTGTACAAATTAATATACCATCCGCTTTTCTTAATTTAGTTCTGAAATCAATTACGTTTTGAGGAGGATTTTCGGTATCAAGGTCGGGATTAAAATGAGGAATTTCGGTGAGTCCATCAAGAATTGTAATATCGAATTTATTTTTTGTTAATTCGATTATTGCTTTAATGAAATTTAAGTTGGTTGAATTCGCTCTAGTACTTCCAGAAATAGCGATCACTTTTTTCTTGGTGGACATTTTTATATTTTTTCAAATTAGTATTATTTAAAATTAAAAATTCGCTTGACATCTATACTTTTATTACGTTGGTGAATAAAAAGGATAGACTTCAAGCGAATTTACACTACGTGAATAGAAGGAGGATCTACTATTTCATAACCCTCTCTACATATTCATTTGTTTCAGTGCTGATTTTTAATTTATCGCCCATTTCTACAAACAATGGTACTTGAATGTTTATTCCGCCTTCTACTTCAGCAGGTTTTAGTGTTTTAGAAGAAGAATCTCCTTTGATACCATTTTCAGTATACGTAACCAAAAGCTCTACATACTTAGGTAATTGTCCGTCTACTGGTTGCTCTGTATCATCGAAACGAATAATTAAAATCATTCCTTCCTGAAGATATTGAATACTTTCTGAAAATATATTTTTTGGAATAGGTATCTGATCAAAAGTTTCTTGGTTCATACAGATAAGTGATTCATTTTCCATGTATAGATATTGCATTTCGAGTGCGTCTACCCTTACCATTTCTACTTTTTCACCAGAGCGAAAACGAATTTCACTTTGCTTACCTGATTTTACGTTACGGCATTTTACAGAATAAATAGCGTTTCCTTTTCCTGGAGTTATGTGATCATAATCGACTACCATTAAAAGTTCATTGTTATATCTTAAAAAGGATCCTTTTGAAATATCTGAAGTTGTTGCCATCTGTTGTTTAGTTAAATTCTAAGGATAAAGGTATCAACTTGAATTTAGAATGGCAAATATATTATCCTTGAGGAGCGTTGAAAAAGTATGGTTTTCTGTCTAAGTTATAAAACTAATTTTTCAATTACCTCACTAGTATTCTCAGAAATGTTGATTTTTTGTATTACCGTAAGCTTTTCAAGTTGAATATTTTCAGTTACTTCATAACTAAGATTACAGCTCACTTGCGCTACCGACATGATTGTGATATGTACTTGAGAAATCATATTCTTATTGATAAATTCTTCCATTGAACTATAAAATTCGACTTGAGAGTCACTGTCTTTGGCTTTAGTAGCGTCTTGTGCTATGGATGTTTGTGTACAGGCAATTATAATTGAGAGAAGGATTATGATCTTTTTCATGTAGTGTAGTTATTATATACCAATAAACGATTTATTTCTTGGTAGTTATACTATAATTAGATAACTGAGGTCATTTTCTCGTCGAACGGAGCCTTTTTGTCTACAAATGGGAAGAATGCTTTTTTTGATAAAGTGTAATAGTTACTTGTTAGCTAAGGAAAGAGAATTGAGATAATCGTGATAATATGGTAAGAATCTTAATAATCTAGCTATTCCTAAAATGGCCTTTTTTGTAAAAATTATGATGTTATTTATAATATTTATAAGATATTAATTAAATTAATAGTTAAATAGATTATAAATTATATTTAATTAATTATATTTGATAATAATTTTTCAAACACGTTTATTGGCTTAAAACAATACTAACCTAGTGAAAAAGCTACTGCTTACTCTTTCTTTGTTTTCGATAGTATTGCTTTCTATAAAGGCTGTTCCTATTATTTATGAGGCTGAAACGGGCATCTTTACGGGAGTAACTACTAGTACTGCTGTGGCAGGATACACTGGTAGTAGTTTTGTAACAGGTTTTGATGCTGCTGGTGATAATGTTACAATAAATGTATCGGTTGCTACGGCAGGTATTTATAAACTTTATATACGTTACCGTTCGCCATTTGGTGATAAGACACAAGACATATATATAAATGGTATATTGTCAACCAATGCTATGTTTGCTACCACCACTTCTTTTGTATCTGTTCAGGTGGGTACGGTTAGTCTAAATGCAGGAGCAAATACTGTATCAATAAGAAATAATTGGGGGTACGTAGATATTGATAATATTGGTATTGAAATTAATCCACCTAATGTTTACAACATCACACCTACTCTTATAAATGTAAATGCTACTGCTAAAACAAAAGCTTTATATAGTCTGATGCGAGGACAATTTGGCAATTGTATTTTTTCTGGTCAGACGAATTACTGGAATGAATTGATAGCAATTTCGGGCAAAGTTCCAGCGGTTCGGGGTTTCGATATGCAGAATTATTCTCCGATGAATCCGTGGGGGTGGGCTGGTTGTTGCCCGGCCTTTGGATCTTGGGACGATGGTAGTGTGCAAAACGCCATTGATTGGTATAACGCTACAGGTGGTATTGTTACTTTTCACTGGCATTGGTTCTCACCCTCTGGTGGTGCGGTTCAGACGAGTACATTTTATACTCCGAGTACTTCATTTGATGTTTCAAGAGCTGTAGTAATTACAAATCAAGAATACACGGATGTAATAAGAGATATTGATGCCATAGCAGTACAGCTGAAAAGATTGCAGACGGCGGGAGTTCCTGTATTGTGGCGTCCGCTTCACGAAGCAGGGGGAGCTTGGTTTTGGTGGGGTGCTAAAGGCCCTGCAGCCTGCAAGGCGCTTTACGATATCATGTATGATCGTCTTACTAATTTTCATAATATTAATAATTTAATATGGGTATGGTCTACTCCTGAACCCACTTGGTATCCTGGAAACAGTAAAGTAGATATTATAGGGTATGATTCGTATCCGGGAGCTTACAACTATACTACTCAAAAA
>JANOTP010000206.1:0-2115 GCA_031416415.1 Cytophagales bacterium
TCTTTCTCTAAGCTTTCCTACTGATTGTCACGTAATCATTAGTCCCAACGGTGATGGTGTGATGGATACTTATTTTATTGAAGAAGCAGGAATTATAAAAATATATGACATCAATAGAATTCTTATTAGAGAATTGAGCTCCCCTATTGAGTGGGATGGCCGTAAATCAGATGGAACAATAGCGGATGACGGATATTACGCGATTATTATAAATGAAAAGAAACTTTTGCATATCACGGTTGTAAGATAAGTAAAAAGAATATTATTGTCTATTTAAGCAATTTGTATCTTTTTGAATTATTTCTGCAAACTTGAGCAATCGAAACAAGAATACTGATAATAAAGGTAATGTACTGAAAAATAGTTGGTGACTTTTTGTATTATTTGAAGTAATTATGCTTTATCAATCCTAAGAGGAAGCAAGCTCTGGTGGAGACCAACTTGTCAGCAATAAGATTGATACATATACAGTAATTGGCAGTCCTTTATGGTCTGCCTTTTTTATTAATTACTGGTATGTTCTATAGCTAAAAAACTCATTTTTTATTTGATAGATATACATACCATTTAATGAAGTCAACTCGGTGTTGAGTTGTCAATCCTCGATGTAAATCCAAGTGGTTTTTTAGGTGGCTAAAGAAGCCTTCGATACCATTTGTTGTTGGAGGAATTGCCGGATTGTTTAAGTAGTGAAACATATTCGGATAGGCTCTTTTGATTGTATAATAAGAGCGTCTTAACATTTTGTGTGTGTACCAATATCTTCCAGTAGTTTGGTTGAATGTCTTCTCTTGTAAATAGTACTTATGCTTTTTGTACCACTCTTCTAATTGTCGAGTCCAAAAGATTCGGTCGTTCTCAGTCTTAATCTTTAATATTTGAAGAGTAAGTTGTCTAAGTTCGATTCCTGATGGATGCTTAGGATAACGTGTAAGCCAGATTAGACACATTCTTTGGATGTGCACCAGACATCGTTGAAGCACAGCATCAGGCAATGATTTTCTAATAGCTTTGATGGCGCTTTTATGCCCATCGGTAGTAACACTTTCGATGCAAACTCCTAGTTTAATAAGATTATCTAAGTCTTCTTTAATTTCTTCGTAATATTCTCCGTTTGTGAATCGAATTAGCTGAGTATAACCATCGTCATGATTCTGGTAACAGAGCATGCAAAAATGTTTAAAATAAGTAGCATCCATCCGTAGGTTTACTTTGGCATTCTTGCGAATGGTAATTTTTGGCGACTCCTTCAAAAAAGTATAAAACAGCCGCTGTAAAGTGTCGATTGATAATCCACTATCACGACTCAGTGTTTTAAATGTTTGACGCTCAAGTACCCACTTTTTAAACCAGATAAAACGATTTTCAATTCGTTGTTTAGGGTCATTTTGAGTGAAAAGAATATCACAATTCTTGCATTTGAATCGTTGTTTACCTGCTTGTTTACCCCATCTTATAGTATCTAAGCTACCACATGCCCAACAGCGTTTTTTTTTGTACTTTCCATATACAAAAAAAGTTTAGTGAAACGACTTTCACTAAACTTTTATCAATCCCTTATACAGTATAGCTTCTAGAACTTTTTACCAACTATTTTTCAGTAATATGCCTTTTTTATTTTTGGGGTAATATTTTATTTAATAATTACAATTTTCTCCATTGAAAATTGGTTTTCAGAAAATAATTTGACGGTATATATTCCATTTTCAAGTGAATTGACATTTACAATTGCATCCGAATTAGGGTTAATAGATTGTTTAAGTGCTACTTTTCCGTTTGTATCATATATTTCAATCTCAACGTCTTCATTATAGGAATCAAGATTTAAGTGGATCTCAGATTTAGCTGGATTTGGAAATAAATTTATTTTTGTTGTTGTCATGGAGGCGGTTTCAGTGCCAGATACAACAGATCCATATTTATAGACACTAATAACAAAACTACCGTCTGATGGTTCAGTTGAACCATAACTATAAACTCTTAGGTAATAAGTATTGCCCACTATAAGTCCTGTTGTGTAAATGTTTTCAGGGTTACCAGTAAATCCATTGTCAGTGCAATAGGAAGAGCTTCCGCCGCAGGTGCTATACATATTTATTACAGCATCAAAGTATG
>JANOTP010000207.1:0-8937 GCA_031416415.1 Cytophagales bacterium
GTAAAGATAGTTCATTAATACTGGGACGAAATTTTGATTTTTTTGTAGGAGAGGGGTTTGCTGAAGATAAAATAATTTGTTTTATAAAACCCGATTCAGGTTATAAATTAATGTATGTAACTTGGGGTGGGTTTACAGGCGTTGTTTCTGGTATGAATGAAAAAGGACTTACTGTTACTTTAAATGCAGCTAAATCATCGATGCCGTCAGGCTCAGCCACACCAATTTCAATTTTAGCTAGAGAGATCTTACAATATGCTTCCAACATCAAAGAGGCTTATGCTATTGCAGAGAAAAGAAAAACTTTTGTTTCAGAAGCTATTATGATAGGATCTGCTGAAGATAATAAAACGTACATAATTGAAAAATCGCCTTCTAAAATTGGATTGTTTGAAACAACGGAAAATCAGATCTCTTGTTCCAATCATTATCAAGGAAAAGAATTTAATACTAAAGAAGATGAAAAAGAGCGTTCTTCTTTATATAGATATCAGCGTCTAGAGCAACTTTTGAAACGTTATGGCCCGCTGGATGAAAAAAAGGTAGCCTTAATTCTAAGAGATCAAAAAGGGCTAGATGACAAAAATATAGGAATGGGAAATGAGAAAGCCTTAAACCAATTATTAGCGCATCATTCAATAATATTTAAACCCACTCAAAAGATGGTTTGGGTGTCTGCCAACCCTTATCAGCTTGGGGAATATGTTGCTTATGACCTTCCTAAAATATTTTCGAATTATTCAGCAATAAAAGTAGATAAAGAAATTTCGGAATCTAGACTAAGTATTTCCGCCGACTCATTCTTATTATCTTCGCAGTACAAGAAATTTTTAACTTTCAAAAGTCTAAAAAGAACATTTAAAGAAAATAAATTTATACCTTCCTTTAACGATTCATATGTAACGAATTTTATTTCTTCTAATCCTGAATTTTATTATACTTATTATCTCCTTGGAGATTATTATAGGTTCAAAACACAAGATTTTGCTTCTGCCATAAAATATTATCAAATTGCTCTTACAAAAGAGATTCCTAGGGATAATGAAATTGAGTATTTGACTAAGGCAATAGGTGAGTGTAGAAAAAAAATAAAAAATAACAATTAGAAATTTACTAATATCACACAATGATTATAGGAATAGGAACAGATATAATAGAAGTAGAGAGGATAAGGAAGAATATTGACGCCGACAAAGGTTTTATAGATAAAGTTTATACTATTGGTGAAAGGGATTATTGCAATTCAAAAACCAATAAAGCGGAGCATTATGCTGTTCGATTTGCAGCTAAAGAAGCATTCTTTAAGGCTCTAGGAACGGGATGGAGAGGAGGCATGGCTTTTAACGAAATTGAAGTCATCAACGACGATCTGGGGAAACCTGAATTAATAATTTGTGGAGAGACTAAAAAGTATATGGATAAACTTGGTGAAGTTAATATGTATATTACTTTGTCTCATGTAAAACTTATGGCTGTGGCATTTGTAGTGATTGAAACAAAATAATTAAATATACTATCAAAAATAAATTTAATTTCCCCATGTTTTTTCCAGAAATAGAAAAAAAATCAAAAAGCGAAATTGAAAAATTTCAAGAATCTAAAATCGTTGATACACTTTCTTATCTAAAAAATAATTCTAATTTTTATAAAGAACTATTTTTAAAACATTCAATAGACATAAATTCAATCAAAACGATTGCGGATCTTTCTGTAATTCCATTTACAACAAAAGACGATATACAAGCGCGTAACAATGATTTTATCTGTGTTGACAAAACAAAAATCATAGATTACGTTACTACCTCTGGAACTCTTGGAGAGCCTGTAATCATACCACTTACGGACAATGATCTTGAAAGGCTAGCTTACAACGAAGCAATATCATTTGTATGTACAGGCGGAGATAAAAATGAAACCTATCAACTCACAGCCACTATAGATCGTAGATTCATGGCTGGGCTTGCTTATTTTTTAGGAGCAAGAAAATTAGGAGCGGGCATTATTCGGGTTGGGTCAGGGATTCCTGAATTACAGTGGGATACTATCAAAAAAATGGAACCTTCTACACTTATAGCAGTTCCTTCATTTTTGCTGAAAATGATTGATTATGCAGAACAGCATGGCATTGAGTACAAGAAATCAAGTGTTAAAAAAGCAATTTGTATAGGAGAGCCACTACGAAACGATGATTTTTCTTTTAATAGTTTAGGGAAACGAATAAAAGAAAAATGGGATATACACTTATATTCTACTTATGCTTCCACAGAGATGGCTGCTGCTTTTACGGAATGTGACTATGGAGTAGGAGGGCACCATCATCCAGAATTACTTATTGCAGAATTTATTGATACTGATGAAAAAATAGTGGCAGAAGGTGAGCCAGGTGAATTAGTTATTACCAATCTTGATTTGGAAGGTATGCCCTTGCTACGTTTTCGAACGGGAGATATTTGTCGCCATTATTATGAGCCTTGTAAATGCGGTAGGACAACACTACGAATAGGTCCTATTATTGGCAGACGTCAACATATGATAAAATATAAAGGAACTACTCTTTATCCTCCTGCCTTGTATGATATCTTAGATAATATTGAAGGCATCGTAAACTATATTGTTGAAGTATATACCAATGATATTGGTACAGATGAAATTCAAATCAGGGTTGGATGTATTGAAATTAGAGAAAATTTAGAAAAAGAAATTAAAGATCATTTTCGTGCGCGTCTCCGCGCAGCACCAGCTGTAGTATTTGACAATCCACAAACTATTACGAAATTGCAATTTCCAGAAACAGGACGAAAGGCTATTAAATTTTTCGATAACCGAAAAAGTATTAATGGTTAGTTAGTATAATACATGAATTAATTCTATCGGTTTCTAGCTGCGCCTTAAGTTGGTCTATGCCAGAAAATTTTTGTTCTGAACGAATAAATTCTAAAAAACGTACTTCCAATTCTTCTCCATAAATTTCTTTATTGAAATCATGAATAAAGACTTCAACAGTTCGATCAATTCCGTCAACAGTGGGGCGAAATCCAATGTTTAACATTCCTCCGTATAATTTTTCCTTGTAGTTAACATGTACAGCATACACACCATCTGCTGGAATGAGCTTATCAGTATCACTTACTTTGATATTGGCAGTAGGAAACCCTATTGTTCGACCCAATTGACGACCCTTCACTACAATGCCCTTTAAGCTATAGGCTTGTTCAAGATAAAGAGCAGCTTTTGACACCTCTCCATTAGTCAACGCTTTTCTGATTTCTGTAGAACTTACTGCAATGTCATCGAGATCCTGACGAGGTATTTCTTGTACTTCAAAACCATATTTTAATGCATCTTTTTTTAAATACTCAAAAGAACCAGCACGGTTTTTTCCAAACCGATGATCGTATCCGATCACAAGTTTTTTTGTTCCAATTAAATTTACCAGAATTTTTTTAATGAAATCTTCTGATGATAATTCGGAAAATTCTCTATTGAAAGGGATTATTAACAAATGGTCTATACCTAAAGAGGACAATAACTCTATTTTTTCATCTAGAGTACTCAGGTATTTGATATTGTCTAAACTACCTTCCCCAATGATTTTTCTTGGATGAGGCCAAAAAGTTATGACTACCGTTTCACCTTTGTCAGCTTTAGCTATATCAACAATAGATTGCAATATTTTTCTATGTCCCTTGTGCACTCCATCATAAGTACCAGTGGTAACAATAGCATTCTTAAGTGTTATAAACTCAGGTAATTCACGATATACTTTCAACGCCAATTCTTATTTACAACTTTCGCAATACATATCTTTTGATTCCTCTGTTTTGAAAAGCTGAAATTTTAATTTTTCAACGCCATATAATTTACAAAACTTATCTTTATTCAATTCTCTTGCCTTCTTCATTAATGAAATAGTAGAATATTTTTCATAACTATTTAAATCACCAACTATTAATGAAAGATAGGTGAATAATATATCTTCTGTATATTCCCCTCCTTGTATTATAGGTTGTAAGACTTCTAAAGCATAATCATTTCTACCGTGTGCAATGAAATAATTTGTTAATATAAGATAGTCTTTTTGTGTAGCCTCTACCGTTTTGTAATATTTTTTCACTAATCCAACTGCCTCATCACGGTATTTAAATTTTTTGTTTGCTTTATATAAGTCTGTAACTAGGATATAATAATTCAAGTAAATTTGATTTACCATTTTTTTGTCAACCTTGGTATTGAAAAGTACTTTTATGTTTTTAATAATTGGGTCAGGATTAGAAACTAGCATGGTACTATCTGCCCAACTTTTCAATTGAATATTGTAGATATTAAACTTAATAAAAAGATTAGACGGGTCAAGTAAAGAAGCTTCTTCAAGGTTTTTTACATAGTCACCTGGTATTTTATTTGTATATCGAAACACAATATCATTGTTCACCATTTGAGCAAATTCTTTTGTTTTAGGAATGCCAATCAATCCTACCATATCATACTTCATTTCTCCTGCCGTTATAGCTTCGAATAAGGTAGATTGTAAAATAGAAGAGTTTGCTACATCTTTTTTAGCAAGCGCACCCATATAATGTTTTACTAACTCATGTTTATCTCCTTCTAAATCAATTTTCTCCACTACCTTAAGACTTATAATTGCTTTTCGCTCTCTTCTAAGAATTGGCTCTAGAGCAATCAGCATACTGTCCTGTTGAAGTTTTTCTTTTATGGTCGGTTTGTCTAACGTAGACATCCAAGCATAAGGCGTAGTTTTAACATCACGAAAAAATTGATCCCAGTTCTCTATAGTTTTAACAACTGTTTTTATTGAATCAAGCTGAAACGATTGTAAGACATTGATTATACTTTGTGCTCTTTGTTTTTGTAATTCAAGATTTTTTTCTGCACTACCTTCAACAGACGAATAGGCAAGGATAGTCAGTTCTTTGATATTAAACTTATTTAAATTTAATGAATCGTAAAAGGGTTTAATATCTTTATCTAGATATTCTGCTTTGGAACGTTCAAACGGAATTGCAAAACGAAGATTTTTCTTTTTTAAAATTTCAGATTTAGAAAGAGTATCTGTATAGAGATCTATTTCCATAATTTCTGTTTTATTAATAGTAATTGGACTACTGATTCTATAGTCGCAAAGTGTATTGTTTTTTACTAATAATAAATTCAACTCATATTCATCGGGATTTGTGTAAGGACATTCTCCCATTACAACATTTATTTCATTGGACTCTTTTTTAGTATTATTTTTTAAAATATCACTTTTGGATAAGGGTTTAAAAAGAATACCGTCATGAACGACCGATCTGTGAAGCATATTACCTGCATTGCAAGGAAATTGATCTAGATGAACTACATCTACGGCTATTGCTTCATCTCCTTCTGGAAATAATTTTTCAAATACGGTAATGTCTGAAAAAGTAAAAATTATTTTTTTGTTTTCAACTTTTAAACCATATTTAATGTGATCTGGAATAAGATTAAATTTATCTACACATTTTGTACATGTTTTTTCATCGTAAGGAAGTAAACCGTAAGCATTTTCAATGTTTAATTTTTTAGAAGGATAAAAAGTCTTTTTATTATCCTTGTGTTTTACAGTATGATGAAATCTGAAGGCTTTGGAACCAAATACTTGAACTACATATATACATTTACGTTCCTCGTTAACACCAAAAGAAATACCCGAAGTATAAAAATCTTTTTTAGTCATAATTTCATAATGAGCAGAAGTATTAAACGAATTTTTAAAATAAAAATCTGCTGCCTCACCATAGGTATAAATTTTTATAGTAGCCTTTTCTTTATATATCTGGGTGGGTTTGTCAAGGTAAATAACATCTATTATTTCGGATAATTTCTCCTGAGTTCCCTTAAAATATTCTACTCTTTTTTCAAGATTAGAAAATTCAGGAACGGGTTGAAGATGAGAAATGTCGTCTGTTTTTTTAATGTAAGCGCTATGGTTTTTCGCTGCCATTTGTAATAAAGAATCTTTGTCTAATTTGTAAAGTTTCAAAGAATCACGAAGTGTATTTATCTTTACATTTATTAGTTCTGCAAGATATCGTTCGTTGATTTTTTTTAAATCAATTTTATCTGTTGGACTCTGAGCTTGACTTATGCCAATACCAACAATAAATAATAAAATAAGTAAGTAAGAATTTTTTTTCATAACTAATATAAAATATCTATTTTTTATTAAAACCTCTCAGTTTAATTTCTGTCATTTTTTTCTTTGTATCGATCGCGAAATCACCATTCATCATCCAGTCGTAATAAGCAGGATCTTTTTTTAATACATCTTCAACCTTTTGGCCTTTGTATTTCCCAAAGTTAAAAAGTTCTTCACGTTTTTCATTGAATACCATTCTGCCAGCAAGGTCCACTAACTTATCAAAAGATAAATGATGGAGTATTGACATGTCATTTTTTATAGGCTCTGTAATGTTGCCTTTTACGTCTTTATGTTTTAGTCCTTGATACTTTTCTATTTGAGCTTTTAGTACTTCATAGGTTGCCATTGTATCTTTTTCAGCATTATGAGCACCTTCAAGTTCTTTATGACAATAAAATTTATAGGCAGCACCAAGTGTTCTTGGTTCCATCATATGAAATATTTTTTGAGCATCCACAAGTTTTCTGTTGTTGATGTCAAATTCCACGGATACTCTGTGAAATTCTTCCATCAGAAGAGGAATGTCAAATTTAATATGATTAAATCCCGCTAAATCACAACCTTCTAAAAATTGGGCAAAAGTATGCGCCACTTCTGCAAAGGTAGGACTGTCTACAATGTCTTTGTCATATATACCATGAATCATACTTGATTCGATGGGAATAGGAATAGTTGGATTGATTCGACTAGACTTAGTACTTACTTCTTGATTAGGCATTACTTTTACCACCGCGATCTCCACTATTCGGTCTGTAGACACATTGGTGCCTGTAGTTTCAAGGTCAAAAAAAGCAAGCGGTCTAGTTAGGTTCAACATTGAAAGTATGAATTATAAGGTTATAAATTATGAGTTATATAGTTGTGAGTAAGTATGAAGAATAACTCAACATTCAACATTCAAAATTACTTAATTAGTCCTCAATAATTTCTTTAGCAAGTTTTTTAATGTCCAGTCCGCCAAAATTACCTGAACTCATTAATAATAAATTTTTGTTATTCCAATCGAGTCCTGTAAGGTAATCACTTAATTTTTGACTTTCTGTAAATACTTTCAAATCCTTACAGTTGAATGATTCTATAATATCTTTTTCAGAAATATCTTGTAATTTTTTATGTTTTACAGTTTCAGGGCTAAAATATACTACTGGCACATCTGCCGCTTTAAAAGTATCTTTATATTGAGAAAGGAAATCTTTATTAAGACTGCTAAATGTATGTAATTCTAAAACCGCCACGAGATCTTTGCGTTCATATTGCTTCTTTACTGCATTAGTAGTGGCTTTCACTTTTGAAGGAGCATGAGCAAAATCCTTAAATACAACGGTGCTGTAATTTTTATTTAAGACTTCAAGTCGGTTAGCGGCACCTTTAAATGAACGAATTGCCTGATAAAACATTTCGTCTGTAATTCCTATCTTATTACATACAGCTTTGGCACCACATATGTTTCGCATATTATGCTTTCCGAATATCTGAAGAGGAATTTTACCAAAATCAGTAATTAGATAAGTAATACCATCGATTATGTCATTTTTATGCGCATCGTATTCTATACTACTTACGTCATCTCTTTCTTTCTTGCAAATATATGCTGCAAAATCATCGTTTTCAGAATAGATAAGCATACCACCTTTAGGAGTAGCTTCTGCTAGCGCTTCAAACTGCTTTACATATTCATCAAAAGTAGGATAAACGTTGATATGATCCCAAGCAATACCACTTATCAATGCTATATGGTGGTGATAATGTAAGAATTTTGGACTCTTGTCCAATGGAGAGGATAAATATTCATCCCCTTCAAGTATTATTATAGGTGCTTCTTCTGTAAGTTTCACCATAGTATCAAAACCTTCAATCAAGGCTCCAACCATATAATCAAAATTCCTTTTATGGTGCTTTAATACATGTAAAATGATAGAAGTTATAGTAGTTTTTCCATGACTTCCAGCAATAACAACTCTTTGTTTGTCTAAGCTCTGCTGATAAATATACTCAGGATAAGAATAGATTTTCAATCCTAACTCTTGAGCTTTTAAAAGCTCTGGATTGTCTGCTCTGGCATGCATACCTAGTATTATTGCATTAATGTCGGACGTGATTTTGTCGGGAAACCAACCTAATGAATGAGGTAGAATTCCAGCCTTTTCAAGTCTGGTTTTTGAAGGCTCAAAAAGCTCATCGTCCGAACCTGAAACTATAAATCCTTTATGATGAAGAGCCAATGCTAGATTGTGCATTGCACTTCCTCCAACAGCTATAAAATGTACTTTTTGTATTGACACAGTAGTAATTCTGGTTATAATTATTCCAACTAACAAAATTAAAATAAAAATGAAAAGGAGCAAATGCTAGTTGATAAGTTTATTGCTAATTAAAATACCTCATAAATAAGGTATTATAGTAGAATTGAATATTTTTCTGTTTTTTTATATACCCTAAAGAACAGAAAGATACCTAATAGTCTATTTTATGTTGATAAATCAGGGGATAATATTAAAATCACTTTAACTCAAAGAAGAAATTTGTATAAGTTACATTTGTATGATGGAACAAAAAAAATTTACTCCTAAAACTGGTCTACTGAAACCCAAAAATATTCGAATTGATGGTATTGAAACTCTCGGTAAACTTCCTCCACAAGCATTAGACTTGGAAGAAGCCGTTTTGGGTGCATTGATGTTAGAACGTGATGCTTTAACGGACGTAATTGATATCCTGAAAGTTGAATCATTTTATAAAGAAGCTCATCAAAGAAT